>CAJKWD010000004.1 GCA_905203475.1 uncultured Acholeplasmataceae bacterium | reverse complement strand
ATGAAAGAAAGGTAAGGAGTAGTAATATGAGAAAAGTAGAAAGAAAGAGAATGAATTCAGAACATAAGAAATATTTTCTAGTGGGTAGTTTATGTATCGCTATCTTTCTAATGTTAGAAATTGGGTATGCAGTATTAAGTCAACAATTAGATATTAATGGAACAGCCCAGATTACATCTAATTGGAAGATACTGTTTACAAGTGCAGAAGAAAAGGAAATGAACAATGCAACTACAACGAGAAAAGAAATAACAGATCAAACAACACTGACATTAGATGTCAATCTAACACAACCAGGAGCCAGTGCAACATATGATGTCGTTGTAGAGAACCAAGGAGATTTGGATGCCGTATTATCTAGTATAGATGGAGTAAAAGAAAATAACAACCAAGACCCTAAAGCAATTAAAGTGAGTGTTGAAAATATCGAAGTAGGAGATCCACTACTTGCAACTGAATCTAAAACATTCCAAGTAAAAGTATATTGGGATGCCAGTGTAGATTTTAGTGAGACAAATATGCAAAAAGAAATAGAAATCACATTAACATATGAACAAAGTGATAATGGAGTACCATTACCACCAAAACCAGGAGAAGGAGAAAGTATTGGTGGACAGAATGTAGAAGTCGTAACAAGTGGAGATGGACTCTATGAAGACCAATATGAAACAGGAAGATATATCTACAGAGGAAGTGAACCAAATAACTATATCCAGTTCAATAATGAACTATGGAGAATTGTAGCGAAAGAAACAGATGGAACTTATAAGATAGTAAGAGATGAATTACTACCACAAAATGAAGGATATACATTTATGGCATATGATGAAGCTAATCATAGAACAACAGAAAATAATACATATTGTACACATCCAAGCAGAGGTTGTGGAGTCTTCGCAGCAGTAAGTGGAACCTTCCAAACACCAGATGGAAAGTATAGTGGAACAGTAACAGAGGATTCCAGTATCAAAGAATATTTAAATAATACATACTATCCAACATTAAATGGAACAGCCAAAACACAAATGCAAAGCCATGCTTTTAATATAGGGAGTGTGCAATGGTTAGATGAAAGTGGAAATGATAGTATCGCAAAGAATATCACTGGAGAAAAGATGTATCAGTGGACAGGAAATGTAGGACTCGTGAATGTCAGTGATTTATTAAAAGCAAGTACCAATACCGCATGCACCTCAGCAACAGATGAATTGAATGCATTCATGCAAGAAGTACCACAAGAAACATGTGGGTCATATTTAACAACAATGTCATCAATTAATGAAGAATTAGGAGCAATAGGGTACTGGACAATGAATGCGTTTTCTGCGGAGTCTGGTGACCGCTCGAACCATGTCTGGAATGTGGCGTTCGGTCAGGGTGTTGGCATATTCGGTAACGGCAGTGCGGACTATGACTTCATTAATGGGGCGCGTCCAGTTCTCTATTTGAAATCAGATATCGAAATTACAGGAGGAGATGGAACAAAAGGAAATCCATACATAATCGCATGAGAGAAGTAAAATTCTCTCTTTTTGTTTACACTTATTTTGGAGAAATACTACCAAAAACTTGAAAAAATTGGTATAATGTATGATAGGTGATACTATGAATAAGACTAAGATAGTTGCAACCATAGGTCCTGCTAGTCAAGATAAGAAGATTTTAAAACAAATGATTTTGGCTGGCCTTGATGTGATTCGTATTAATATGAGTCATGCAGATGAGAAGTTCTGTGATGATATCATTACCAAAGTAAATGATTTAAATCAAGAGTTAAATACGAATGTGGCTATCATGATGGATTTGAATGGTCCAACGCTTGTTGTAAATCATTTAAAAGAAAAAAAGATCACTTTAAAAACAGGGGATGCAATTGAGGTTTATGCAGACCAACAAGTGGAAGGAAATCATGCTATATCGATTTCTTATAATCATTTGGGAGAAGATTTAAAGTATAATTCTCATTTAGTGTTAGGAGATCATGAAGTGATTTTAAAAGTGATTGATAAAAGTGATGAAGTAATTACTTGTAAAGTAGAAAAGGGTGGAACTATTATCAATGGGATGAAAGTAATTTCTCCTGATTGTAAATTACAGTTTCCATTTTTAACAGAGAAAGATAAGAAAGATATTTTATATGCTCATAATCATAAAGTTGATTTTTTAGCTCTTTCTTTTGTAATGAGTAGTGAAAATGTATTAGAAGTAAATGATTTATTGATTCAAATGAATGATAATCGTATGTCTATTTTAGCAAAGATTGAGACTGAAGAAGCAGTTGATGAAATAGATGAAATTATTCGTGTATCTGATGGAATTTTAATAGCAAGAGGAGATTTAGGAGTATCTCTTCCAGTGGAGAGAATTCCAGGTATACAAAAAATGATTATTCATAAGTGTCATAATGAGGGAAAAGTAAGTTTAGTAGCGACGGAGTTTTTAGCAAGTATGGAAAATAATAATCATCCAACACGTGCTGAAGTATCTGATATTGCCAATGCAGTGTTAGATGGAGTAGATGCAGTTGTGTTATGTGGTGAAACAACGATTGGTAAATATCCAATTGAGGCATTAACAATGATGGAAAAGGTGATTGAAACTTCTGAGGAAGATATTCCATATTTTGAATTATTAGATAATGCAATGCGTACAGAAGAAGAGGGGATTACTGGTTCTCTAGCATACAGTGTTGCGACTACAGCAAATCGTTTGAAATGTGTTGCGATTGTTACTCCTACAGTATCTGGATATACAGCCCGTCGTATTAGCCGTTTTAGACCAGTTTGTCCAATTATTGCTTTATCAGAAGATGAAGCTGTTATTAAACAATTATCTTTGTATTTTGGAGTATATGGTGTCAGAATAGAAGAATTTACTTCATTTGATAAGATGATGAGTGAATCATTAGATGTGTTAAAAAAATTTATGGATACGAAGGAACATGATAGAGTGATTATTACAGGTGGTTATCCATTTAAAAAAGTAAAGAATACAAATTTTATGAGAATAGAAGAATTGTAAAGGGGGGATACATATGTATCCATTAGGTAGTCAATTTGAATTTGATAAAACAAAAGGAGTTGCGAATCAAAAAGCTATTTTTCAAGGAGAAAAGTATCGTATTACTGTCTTAACAGAACGTCTTGTACGTTTAGAATATCAAGAAGATGGTAAGTTTGAAGATCGCCTAACCGAGATGGTTATTAATCGTAGTTTTCCACTTCCTAAATTTCAATTTAAAGAAGATGCAGTATCATTAGAAATTTCTACGAAATATTTCCAATTATTTTATTTAAAAAATAGACCATTTGCTGGTTCTAAAATGAATCCAATTGGAAATCTACGTATTAATCTAATAAATAGTGATCGTATTTGGAATTATGGTCATCCTGAAGTACGTAATTATGGTGCACCAGGAATTAGTATGGATACGGATGAGAAGTTTGGGAAAGGTCTTTATTCTGCCGATGGTTTTGCTACCATTGATGATTCTAATGGCTTAGTAATCGAAGATGGAGGAACATTAACAGAGAGAACGACAAAAGGGATTGATATTTATGCTTTCTTTTATTTAAAAGATTTTGCTCTTTGTTTAAAAGATTATTTTGGATTAACGGGTTTTCCATCTTTAGTACCACGATATGCTCTTGGAAACTGGTGGAGTCGTAATGTGAGTTATGATGAAAAACAGGTAGAAGAGTTAGTACAGGAATTTGATGATAATGATATTCCTCTATCTATTTTATTATTAAATAAAGATTGGCATAAACAAGATGAAAAGAATAAAAAATATGCAGGTTTTTCTTTTCAACCAGATCGTTTTCCAAAACCAGAGTCAATGGTTCAGTTTTTACACTCAAAAGGGATTCGTTTAGGACTTACTTTAAATGGCTTTGATTCTATTTACGATTATGAAAATAACTATGGAAAAGTAATTGAATATCTTAGAGCGGATGAAAAGGGAAGAATTCCATTTCAAATGTTTGATTCTAAATTTATCGATGTCTATTTAAAAATCTTAATTCATCCACTTGATAATATGGGAATTGATTTCTATTTCTTAGATATGGCTGATATGAAACGATTAAATGATTTGAGATTATTACAACATTATCACTTCTATGATATGAGACGTAATTTCAAACGTCGTCCAATGGTGCTTTCTCGTAATACCAATTTAGCGCCACATCGTTATCCTGTTTTATATTCAGGAAAAACGATTGTTAGCTGGGATACCTTAAAGAAAGTTCCACTTTATAATGCAAGTGCTTCTAATATTGGTGTTTCTTTCTGGAGCCATGATATTGGAGGATATTATAAAGGAATTGAAGACAATGAATTATATACTCGATTCGTTCAACTAGGAACATTTAGCCCTATTTTAAAATTAGGTAGTGAAACTGGTAAATATTATAAAAGAGAACCATGGCGTTGGAGTGTTAAAACTTATCGTATTGCCAAAGATTATTTACAATTACGTCATCGTTTAATTCCTTATTTATATGCGGAAAGTTATAAATATTCTAAGTATGGTATGCCAATTGTTCAACCAATCTATTATCAAATGCCAGAATTATATGATGATGATCTTTATAAAAACGAATATTTCTTTGGAACAGAGTTATTTGTTTGTCCAATTATATCTAAGAAAGAATACTTAATGAATCGTGTAATTCATAAATTTTATATGCCAAATGGTACTTGGTATGACTTTATGACTGGTAAGAAATTTCCAGGTGGCAAGAAATATGTATCCTTCTTTAAAGATGAAGATTATCCTGTGTTTGCCAAGTCAGGGTCTATTATTCCATTTGGAACACATGAAAATATGAATGATACAACACCACCAAAAGATATGGAAATACATATCTTCCCTGGTAAAAATAATCAATATAATTTATATGAAGATGATGGTGTTAGCGATTTATATCGTCAAGGATATTATTTATTAACATCGATTGATTATAACTACTTACCAAATAACTATACGGTAATTATTCGTGCCATTGAAGGTAAGAGTGGTATTATTCCTGAGAAACGAAACTATAAAATTCGTTTCCGTAATACAAAACAAGCAGATGATGTTGTAGTATTTTTCAATGATGGACAAATTAAATCTAATTCTTGGATTGAGGGAACGGATTTTATTGTAGAAGTAAAAGATGTTCCAACCATTGGTCAATTAACTATTAACTGTAAAGGAAAAGATATTGAAATTGATGCGCTTCGTTTAATTAATGATGATATTGAATCTATTATTAATGATTTACAAATTGAAACAGAAATGAAAGAGATTATTGACTCTATTCTATTTAGTAATTTGCCAATTAAAAAGAAGAGAATTGAAATTCGTAAATTAAGAAGAAAAGGATTAGAGAGAAAATTCGTTCGTTTATTCTTAAAATTACTTGAATATATTGAACAAATATAATATAATAAACGTGTTTTATGAAAAAACTGAGAAGAAGAGTAGTAGTAAATATGGAATGCAAAGAGAAGATGTGGTTGGTGAAAACATCAGATATCCATTTTATGAACTTGCTTTGGAGTTGTCTTATGACCGGTTCATACCGTTAACATGGTGAAGTGCATAAAGTATTATGAATTAAGGTGGTACCGCGGTTATTCCGTCCTTAAACTAGTAATACTTTTTTATGTATAAAAGGAGGGATAAGTTGGAAGATATTATTTTGTTTGTATTTACATTTGCACTTGTATATGGTGTATATGCACTTATGATTTTAAATAGTAAGAAGAGATTAGAAGCATATAAAAATAGTGTAGAAATTCGCTTATTAGAAAATAAATATAAAGTAAATATAAAAAAGTTTGAGTTTAAGAAATTAGCTCGTACAGTACTTATTGTTAATACATTAGATATATGTATTACGGCAGCACTTGCATGTTTATTTCCAAATTGGATTTTACAATTTGTAGCAGGTTTTTTCATTTTATTGTTTATGATTTTAATTAGTTATAGTTTATTAGGACATTATTTAAAAAAACAGGAGGGAAAGATGTAATATGTATGAAGCAAGAAAAGTAGAAGAAAAATGGCAAAAATATTGGGATGAACATGAGACTTTTAAAACAGATGTATGGGATTTTTCTAAACCTAAGTTTTATTGTTTGGATATGTTTCCATATCCATCAGGACAAGGACTTCATGTAGGCCATCCAGAGGGATATACTGCTACAGATATTATTTCTCGTTATAAACGTATGAAAGGATTTAATGTACTTCATCCAATGGGATGGGATGCTTTTGGACTTCCAGCAGAACAATATGCGATTAATACAGGAAATCATCCAGCAGGCTTTACAGAGAATAATATTCAGACATTTAAACGTCAATTAAAAATGTTAGGGTTCTCTTATGATTGGAGTAAAGAAGTATCTACTGCTGATCCTAAGTTTTATAAGTGGACACAATGGATTTTTAAACAACTATATGAAGATGGATATGCGAAATGTGTAGATATGCCAGTGAATTGGTGTGAAGAATTAGGAACTGTACTTGCCAATGATGAAGTGATTGATGGAAAAAGTGAACGTGGAGGGTATCCTGTTATTCGTAAGAATATGAGACAATGGGTATTAACCATTCCGAAATATGCAGAAAAATTACTAGAAGGATTAGAGAAGATCGATTGGCCAGAATCAACAAAAGAAATGCAGAAGAATTGGATTGGTAAATCAGTAGGAGCTCATGTCGATTTTAAAATAGCGCACACAGATCTTACATTTACAGTATTTACAACAAGACCAGATACATTGTTTGGGGCTACTTATTGTGTTATGGCTCCAGAACATGAATATGTCGATCGTATTACAACAGAAGAACAAAAAGAACAAGTAAATGCTTATAAGTTAGAATGTGCGAAAAAATCTGACTTAGAGAGAACAGAATTAAATAAAGAAAAAACAGGTGTATTTACTGGAGCATATGCGATTAATCCAGTCAATGGAAAAGAAATTCCAATTTGGATTAGTGATTATGTATTAGCAGGTTATGGAACAGGAGCAATTATGGCAGTGCCTGCTCATGATACAAGAGATTATGAATTTGCTAAGAAATTTGATATTCCAATTATTCAAGTATTAGAAGGTGGAGATATTTCTAAAGAAGCTTTCACCGAAGATGGAGTACATATTAATTCTGAATTCTTAAATGGACTTGGTAAACAAGAAGCAATTGATCAAATGATTGCTTGGTTAGAAGAACACCATGTTGGTAAAAAACAAATTAATTATCACATTCGTGATTGGATTTTTGCTCGTCAAAGATATTGGGGAGAACCGATTCCAATTGTTCATTTTGAAGATGGTAGTATGAAAGCATTAGATGATTCTGAACTTCCACTTGTACTTCCAGAATTAGAAGATTATCGTCCAAGTAAAAATGGTGATTCACCACTTGAAAAAGCAACTGATTGGGTACATGTAACCGTAGATGGAAAGAAAGCCAAAAGAGAAACATCTACTATGCCAGGAAGTGCTGGTTCTAGTTGGTATTTCTTAAGATATATTGATCCAAATAACGAACATGAAATTGCTGATAAAAAATTATTAGAGCATTGGATGCCAGTCGATTTATATGTAGGTGGTCCAGAACATGCAGTAGGACATTTACTATATTCTAGATTTTGGAATCATTATCTATATGACAAAGGAATTGTTCCAGTGGAAGAACCGTTCCAAAAATTACGTCATCAAGGAATGATTTTAGGTTCTAATGGAGAAAAGATGAGTAAATCTCGTGGTAATGTTATTAATCCAGATGATATTGTAAAAGAGTATGGAGCAGATACACTTCGTGTTTATGAAATGTTTATGGGACCATTAGAAGCAAGTAAACCATGGGATACAAAAGGTGTTGAAGGAGCTAGAAGATTTTTAGATCGTGTATATCGTTATTTTGCTGAAGAACGTCGTATTCGCGAAGAAGAAAATAAAAACTTAGAAAAAATTTATCACGCTACTGTTAAGAAAGTGACAAATGATTATGAAACATTAAACTTCAATACTGCAATTAGTCAAATGATGATTTTTGTCAATGCTTTATATAAAGAGAAATTTATTCCTTGGGAATATGCTGAAGGATTTATGAAGTTATTAAATCCAGTTGCACCTCATATTACGGAGGAAATTTGGCATGAATCATTAGGACATGAAAATACAATTACTTATGAAGCATGGCCAACTTATGATGAAAGTAAATTAGTAGAAGATACTTATACAATGGTTGTACAAGTAAATGGTAAAGTAAGAGGAAAAATAGAAGTAAATACAAATGCCTCAAAAGAAGAAATGGAAAGCTTAGCTATGAGTATTGATAATGTGAAAAAAAATGTCGAAGGAAAAGAAATTGTAAAAGTTATCACAATTCCTTCTAAATTAGTGAATATTGTAGTAAAATAGAAAGTATATGTCTTTGACATATACTTTTTCAGTTTTATAAGAAGGGTGGGGTTTGATGGAAAAGAAAGCAATTCAATTAAGTGAACGTTTTTTTGAAACGATGATTGGTAGATATGCACAAGATTATCGTGCTACAGGAAATGTATTGTCTTTGGTAGATGCGATATTAGAAGCTATTACAGAAAGTATTAAGAATAATGGTATTAGTCTTAAAATTAAACATGATTTTGAATGTTATTTTTTTGATAATTCTAATATTCCAAATCGTTTAAAATTTTCTCAAACAGTGGAAGAAGATGGTATGACACCAGTTTCATTTGAATTAAAAGAAGGTAGTAATCGTTTTTATATTAGTAAAAAGAAATTAGTACTAGAAGTAAAAAGTGGTGATATCCTTCGTAAAGTAGAATATCAAGCAAAAAAGCCACAGGAATTAGTAGTAAAAGATTACTATGTAAATGGTAAAAAGAAAGAAGAGAGAGAAGTTACTATCTCGACATTTGATGAATATGGTTATGAACAACATCGTGTGAATAAGACCATTGTCATTGAAAATTATAAATCACGTTTGTTAAAAACAAATCAAAAAACAATTTCAGAAGTCAGTGAATGGTATCGTAATCCTGATCATAAAGAACAAGTGATTGTTACAGAGTGTGAAATTTGCTCAAATGATGGAAAAGAAGTAATAAATCAGGCACAAACAAATGTCTATTATTTAGAACCAAAGGATATGTATCTATTAGATGATTTGTATCATGGTAATGGATTATTAACGGAAGATGAAAAAGTATCTTATTACGATGATATTATGTACTTATTTCCTGATCATCCAATAAAAGAATTAAAAAAATAATTCTTTTTTTTGTTGCTTGATACTTTATTAGAAATTGGATATAATAAATTTGAGGTTATAGTATGGAAACAGATTTATATCATTATGAACATGATTTATGGAAGGATGGAATTGAATATGTAGGTGGAGTAGATGAAGTAGGGAGAGGCCCTTTAATTGGTCCTGTTGTAACAGCATGTGTGGTTCTTCCTCATGATTTTTCTTTACCTGGATTGACAGATTCTAAAAAATTATCAGAAAAAAAGAGAGAGCAATTCTATGACTATATCATGGAACATGCCATTGCAGTAGAAATAGGTATGGATTCTCCAGAGAGAATTGATGAGATAAATATATATCAAGCTTCTAAAGAAGCGATGATAAAAGCAATTCATAAAGTAGAGAAGAAAATACCACTACAATATGTATTAACAGATGCGATGCCTATGGAATTAGATATTCCAGTGTTACCAATTGTTAAAGGAGATGCGAAAAGTATTACCATTGCTGCAGCTAGTGTGATTGCGAAAGTAACACGTGATCGTATGATGGTAGAGTTAGATAAGAAATATCCAGAGTATGGATTTAAGAATCATAAAGGATACCCTACAAAAAAGCATTTAGAGGCCATTAGAACCTATGGATTAATTGATGGGTATCGTAAGACTTATGGACCCGTAAAAGCGTTATTAGAGGAGGAAAAAGTATGAATCAAAACCCATGGCAAAAAGATTATATTGGTAGAAGAGATCCAAAAGTAATTCGTGAAGAAAATGCGACACGTAATTTTGAAAGACAAATGCAAAGAATTCATCAACAACCAAAACCTGAACCAAAACCAGTGAATTATATCGAACAAGAATTAAAGAATCGTCAAAGAGATATCAACATGTTAAGAAATAATCCAATGAATAGAAAGAATAAGCCATTTTAATATGGAAATTAAAACAGTTGTCACTGGTACTTTAGAAGAGAATTGTTATATCTTAATATCAGGAATGGATGCGATCGTAATAGACCCTGGAGATAATTTTGAAAAGATTCAAGAAGCCTATCAAAATTATCACATCCATGCGATTATGATTACCCATCGTCACTTTGATCACATTGGCGCTTTAGAACAAGTAAAGAAAGATACGAATGCGAAAGTATTAGAATACTCGAATCTAGAAGAAAAACAGTACCAGATAGGGCCCTTTACATTTGAAGTGATTTTTACTCCAGGTCATTCTAAAGATTCTGTAACTTATTATTTTAAAGAACAAAATTGTATGTTTGTCGGAGACTTTATCTTTCTAAATAGTATTGGTCGTATGGATTTAGAAGGTGGTAGTGAAATAGATATGAAACATAGTATTGAACACATCAAAACATATCCATCTAGTATAATACTATATCCAGGACATGGACCATCTACAACATTAGAACAAGAAAAAAGATATAATCCATTTTTTAAATAGAAATATAGGGAGTACAATGAAAGCATATATTGATATTGAAAACGCACATACACAAGATGTGGTTACTTATGAATGTTCAGTTTTAGAACTAGAAGAAAAAGTTGAAATTAAATTTGATATTAGTCATTTAAATGATAGTGAAGTAAAAACATTAATGCTTGCGATATCAGAAGAGCCAGAGTTAAGTTATATTGATATAGAATTGTTTTATATTGATACTGATGAAGTACCATATTTTGGCCCAGATTATGATTTCAATATTGTAAATTCAATTTTAATTGGAAAATACAATAGAGAAAGATATCCAAGAAATAGAGAAAAATAATGAAGTGAGATAGAAATTTGATAGAACATTATCATGACACATTGATTTGTTTATTGTATTTTATAAAATATATAAACATAAAAAAGCGTATCATTACGCTTTTCTTTTCTTGTATGCATCACACATAGTTGCTTCTTTTTCATGTTCATCTGAACAATGACATACTTTTATTTCTTCTTTTTGACACATATTATTCTTTAAATCACAGTAATGACAATCATGTACATCACAACTAATTTTTTGTTTAGACATATCATCACCTCCGTTATAGTATGAACAAAAAATAAAAAAATCATACAAGAGGTAGGAATATTCTATATCGAGGTGATATATAAATAGTAGAGAAGTTGACAAATACGTAGGTATTTGATATAACTTAGTCTTAGAAAAGGTGGAAGAATATGCAGAAAAAAAACTTAGTCATTGTGGAATCTCCAAGTAAATCGAAAACAATTGAAAAATATTTAGGGAATGATTATCAAGTTGTCTCTAGTAAAGGACATGTAAGAGATCTTGCAACTTCTGGTAAATATGGATTAGGAGTTGATATTGAAAACCATTTTAAACCAAACTATGTCACAATTAAAGGAAAGAAAAAAGTAATTGACGAATTAAAAAAAGATTGTAAGAATGCGAAATTTGTATATCTGGCAACCGACCCTGATCGTGAAGGAGAAGCCATTAGTTGGCATTTATATGATGTATTAGGATTAAAACCGGAACAATATGATCGTATTGTTTTTAATGAGATTACAAAACCAGCTGTTATAGAAGCTTTAAAACATCCTCGTAAGATTGATCAAGATTTAGTAAATAGTCAGGAAACAAGAAGAATATTAGATCGTATTATAGGGTTTCGTTTATCTAAATTTATTCAATCTAAAACGAGTGGTTCTTCCGCTGGTAGAGTACAAAGCGTTGCATTAAAACTAATCGTTGATCGTGAACGTGAAATAGAGAACTTTCAAAAAGAAGAATATTGGACGATTACTGCTTCTTTTGATGGTTTTGATGCTGATTTATTTGAATATAATCATAAAGAAATTGAAGTAAAAACAGAACAAGAAGCAGATCATATTTTAGAAGTGTTAAAACCAACATTTCAAATTGAAAGCATTGAAAAGAAGAAAAAGAATAAGAAATCAAAACCACCATTTATTACTAGTACATTACAACAAGATGCTTCTAATAAATTAGGATTTACTGCTAAAAAGACAATGAGTATTGCTCAAAAGTTATATGAAGGAATTGACCTTGGCAGTGAAACAGTGGGTCTTATTAGTTATATGCGTACAGATTCTATTCGCCTTAGTGATGAATTTGTAAAAAGTGCTTTTGGTTATATTAAAGCTACTTATGGAGAAGAATATATTGGTACTGTAAAACATACAAGAAAAAAAGAAAATGTTCAAGATGCCCACGAAGCAATTCGTCCAACCAGTGTAAATCGTACTCCTGAAAGTGTCAAACAATATTTAACGAATGATGAATATAAACTATATCGTATGATTTATTATCGTGCTCTAGCATCTCTTATGAAAGATGCGAAAACAGAAAATACAACGGTAATTTTAGATAATGAAAATTATCAATTTAAAGCAACAGGACAGACTATTGTCTTTGATGGATACTTACATATTTATCAAGATTATGAAGATGCCAAAGAAACTGTGCTCCCTGAATTTGATAAGAAAAAAGAACCAATGATTGAATCAAAAGATATTATAAAAGAACAACACTTCACAAAACCAAAACCACGTTATACAGAAGCAAAATTAATTAAAGAAATGGAAGAATTAGGAATTGGAAGGCCTAGTACGTATGCGACAATTCTAGATAATATCAAAACACGTGGTTATGTTCTAATGCAAGATAAAAAATTTGTTCCAACAGAAATTGGTATCGAAGTAACAGATAAATTACAACAGAGTTTCTCTCATTTAATCAACGTAAAATATACTGCTAAAATGGAAGAAGATTTAGATAAAATTGCCGATGGTAAAAAAGTTTGGTATCAAACTTTAGAGAAATTTTATAAAGAATTTGAACCTTCTTTAAAAGAAGCTTTTGAAACCGTTGCGAAAAAAGAACCTGAAAAAACGGGAGAGAAGTGTCCACAATGTGGTAGTGATTTAGTTATCCGCAAAGGACGCTATGGAGAGTTTACTGCTTGTAGTAATTATCCAACATGTAAATATATTAAACAAGAAAAGAAAGAAGAAGTAGTTATTTGTAATTGTCCAAATTGTGATGGAAAGATTATTGAAAAGAAAAGTCGCAAAGGAAAATTATTCTATGGTTGTAACAATTATCCTAAATGTAAAACAGCATTCTGGGATAAACCAATTGGAGAGAAATGTCCAAAATGTGGTGAAATGTTAGTTGAAACTAAGAAAAAAGTGATTAAGTGTAGTGCTTGTGACTATGTAAAATAATATATAGAAACATTCATTATCAGGAAAGATATGTATTTAAGTTGAAAATCGTCATCTAATTTAGGAAATAGTGGGAAAACCACTATTTTTGTTTTCAAAAAATAAAATTTATAATATAATCGAAGTAGGGGGACTTAAGTATGGATGTAAGAATGTGGGTTATGGAAAATTTCAGCGATGGAAAGTTTCAGATTATGGATGATGTAGAATTATTTGAATTACTGTGTAATATTGCAACTGGTGCTCATAATTACTTTGAATATTGTGATTCGACAGATTTAGAAAAATTTATAGAGTTAAATATCGTTGGTTTAGAATTAGAAAAATTATGGCAAATATCAGGACAATTAGAATATGTCTTTTGCTATTACTTATCTTTTCTACCGGCAGTATTTACAGAAAAACAAATACATGCGAATTTGACATTGGATAAGCCTGTTCCTTTTGTTGAAAATTTTGATCAATTGATTGAGAAATATAATTTGTCGAATGAAGAGAAAATGAATGAAATAACAAGTTTTCATATGGCATGCATGAAGCATCAATTACGTAATGGTTTTGTTTTACGCTATAATGAACAGTGTAAAGAAGAGGGTTATCATGATTTATTAGAACTCGAACCTCCATTAATAAAAAAAGAAGTTATGAGTGAAAAAGAAATGGTTTCAGTGTACGATGTATATTATGGAGTAAGAGAAGATAAAACGACATTTCATTATCCTATCTTTTTAAAAAATGTGAATCGTTATATTTATCAAGACCATAAAGTGTATAAACAATTTCAAGATATTCCTTATTTAAATACTTACTTAGTAGAATTATTTCCAGATTCTTTTTCTCAAGTAAAGATTATTCCTTATCAAGATTATGAAGAAAAAAGGGAAGAAGATTATGTAAATATCAAACCATTAATGGATATTGTAAAAGATACACAAATGTATTTGAAAGAAGATTTAGAACTGAATTGGGAAGAAAAATGGCAATATCAATTACAGATACAATTATTTATGTCTAAAATAAATGAGGATAATCAGATTATGGTAAATGATTTATTAGGATTTGCAGACTTATTTGCTTTTTGTTATAAGTATGCTTATGATGTATATCTCGATTTTGATTTTGATCAGAAAACAAGGCGATTGGTTCCAAAAAATTAAAAGTGCGTTGCACTTTTTTCTTTGTTTTATAGAAAAGTAAGAAAAAAACGTGTTATAATATCTATGTTGTAAAAAGAAAGGACGATTGGATGAAAACGCTATATAAAGATCAAGTAAAACATGTTGCGAAATTAGCGCGTCTTCGTTTAGATGAAAAAGAAGTCGATAAATATGAAGTCGCATTAAATCAAATACTAGATGAAATTGAGAAGATTGAGAATGTAGAATTAACGACCAATCAAGAGTTAATTGCTCCGACTACAAATCATGATTTATTTTTTCAAGATACAGTAAAAGATGAGTTAGAGAGAAAGACAGTATTAGAAGCATGTGGTGTAGATGATACCCATGAGTATATAGAAGTGCCAAAGGTGATTGCAGATGAAGAGAACTAATTATTTAGAGAAAAGTTTTAAAGAGTTAAATGAACTATTAAAGAAAAAAGAGATTACACCAACCATGCTTGTCGAAGAAGCTTTCACTCGTATCGAGGAGAGTGACTTGAATGCTTTTATTACCTTAAATAAAGAAGAGGCTTTGAAAGAGGCAAAAGAATTAGAAAAGATGGAAGTAGATAATGTGCTATTTGGACTTCCAATTGCAATAAAGGATAATATTGTAACGAAAGATTTAAGAACGACTTGTGCTTCTCATATGTTAGAAGATTTTGTACCAGTGTATGATGCGACGGTTGTATCAAAATTAAAAGAGAAACACATGATTATCATTGGTAAAACGAATATGGATGAGTTTGCTATGGGGTCAACTGGAGAAACGAGTTATTTTGGAGATATTTTAAATCCATGGAATAAAAAGTTAGTGCCAGGTGGAAGTAGTAGTGGGAGTGCTGCTAGTGTGAGTGCCAGATTAGTCACATCTGCTCTTGGTAGTGATACAGGAGGAAGTATTCGTCAACCTTCTAGTTTTTGTGGAATTGTCGGATTAAAGCCAACTTATGGTAGAGTCAGTCGTTATGGTTTAATTGCATTTGGGTCTAGTTTAGACCAGATTGGACCAATGACAAAGACTGTAGAAGATAATGCACTTTTATTGAATGCCATTTCTGGTGTAGATGAAAATGATTATACTTCAAAAGATTTAGAAGATGATTTTACTTCTTATTTAGGACGAGATATCAAAGATTTAAAGATTGCTGTTCCAACTTATTTTATGAGTGATAAAGTAGATGAACAAGTACGTGAAAAGGTATTGGAAGTTGTTCATCACTTAATGAAGCAAGGATGTACGATTGATGAGATTGAACTTCCTTATTTAGAGTATGCGATTCCTCTTTATCAGATTATTGGACTAGGAGAAGCAAGTAGTAATTTAGCGCGTTATGATGGAGTGAAATACGGTTATAAGACGAAAGAATACGATAGTTTAGAAGATATGTATGAGAAGACGAGAAGTGAAGGATTTGGAGAAGAAGTAAAGAGACGTATTATGATCGGAACGTTTATGTTAAGTGGAGAAAATGCGAATCAATATTATCACAAAGCTTTAAAAGTAAGAGAAATGTTAACTGCTGGATTTAGAAAAGCATTTGAGAAATATGATTTAATTATTGGACCAACGAATACCAATGTCGCATATCCATTAGGACAAAAGGGTGATGATGCTTTAAAGAGTTTCTACGATGATATTTTAACAATTCCAGTCAATATGGCAGGACTTCCAGCGATGAGTTTACCAATTGGTTTTACGAAAGATCATTTACCAATTGGTCTTCATATCATTGCTTCTTATTTTGAGGAAGGTAAGATTTATACCCTTGCTTCTTATTTGGAAAAAGAGTTGCATCTTTCACTAGATCCAGAGAAAAAGGAGGGAGAGACATGCTAGTACCGACAATTGGAATTGAAGTACATGTTGAGTTAAAGAGTAAAGCAAAGGTGTATTCAACAGCCAAGAATGAGTTTAGTTATGAACCAAATACAAATGTAACTTTAATTGATTTAGGTTATCCAGGAACTCTTCCAAAACTAAATCGTACAGTTGTAGATATGGCTTTAAGAGCTGCTTTAGCACTTCATTGTGAGATTAGTAAAGATATGCACTTTGACCGTAAGAATTACTTCTATCCTGATTTACCAAAAGGATATCAAATTACGCAGAGTATGACACCAATTGGTCATGATGGATATTTAGAGATTGAAGTAGATGGAAAGAAGAAACAAATAGGAATTGAAAGAATTCATATTGAAGAAGATACTTGTAAGAGTATTCATAGTGATCATGGAACCCTTCTTAACTTTAACCGTGCTGGAGTACCACTTGTTGAGATTGTATCAAAACCAGTGATTGAAACACCAGAAGAAGCTGTTTTATACTTAGAAAAATTAAGAGAGACACTTCTTTATTTAGGAATTAGTGATGTGAAGATTGAAGAGGGAAGTATGCGTTGTGATGCCAATATTTCTCTTCGTGAAGCAAATACAGATTCTTTTGGTACGAAGTGTGAGATTAAAAATATTGGATCCATTCACAATGTTGGAGTCAGTCTTTATTATGAAGAGAAACGTCAACGTGAAATTTTAGAAAATGGAGGAGAAATTCTTCATGAAGAGACAAGACGTTTTGATGATAAAACCGGTAAGACAATTTTAATGCGTACCAAAGAAACAGGAAATGACTATCGTTATTTCCCTGAACCTGATTTACCAATGATTCATTTAAGTGATGAGGAAATTGAAAAAGCAAAGAATTCTCTACCAGTGATGCCAGATGAATTAAGAGAGAAGTATCGTGAACTTGGTTTAAATGACAACCAGATGAAAACAATTATTGCCAATCGTATGATTTGTGAATATTACGAGAAAGTAAGACCAAATACAGATGCGGTTGTACTAGCCAATTATTTAACTGGCGATATTCTATCTTATATGAACCGAGAAAAAATCTCAGTAGAAGAATTAAAACTTTCTAGAGAAGAGCTAGAAACGTTTGTGAGCCGTATGGCCAAGAAAGAGTTTTCATCAAAACAGGGAAAAGAATTATTAAATGAACTTTTGGAAAATGGTGGAACTGTAGAAGAAGCTGTTAAGAAGTTAGGGATTGCACAAATTAGTGATAGTGGGGCAATTGAAGAAATTGTCAAGAAAATTGTTGCAAACAACCCAGATAGTGTCAAAGATTATAAAGAAGGAAAAGACCGTGCTATTAAATTCTTAATGGGACAAGTAATGAAAGAGACAAAAGGACAAGCTAATCCAAAAATGGCAATGGATATATTAAAGAAAGAGTTATCAAAATAAACTCTTTTTTTATAATTCATGTCAAATAAAACAGATTTCTTTTTGTGTTAATTTATAGTATGTTATCCTATATAAAATAAAAAATAAGTACTAATAAATAGATATTTGTAAAATGCATAAAATTATAGTATAATAAGTCCAGTAATGAAAATGATATTGAGGTGAAGAAATTTGAAGGATTTTGTAAAGTTAGTGAAAAAAAATAAGAAAGTTTCTATCATTATTGGAGTAGTATTACTTGTTATTATTTTATTTTTCTTATTGAAAGGTTGGGTATTCCCGGACTTTTCTAAAAGTTTATATGGAGATCGTTTAGATGGAATTGAAGATGTGCCAATTGAAAAGAGTCAAGTAACTGATTTAGAAGATAAGATAAAAGAAAATGATTATGTAGAAAATGTAGACTACCGTCTACAAGGACGTTTAGTCAATGTAGAAGTAGAAGTGTCTAAAGATGCTGATAAGACAAAAGTAAAGGAATTAGCAAACGTTTTATTAGATACGTTTACAAGTGAACAAAAGAAATATTACGATTTACAAATCTTTATTAGTTCTAGTGACTATGCAATTAATTATATTGGTTATAAGCATAAATCAAGTGATGCTTTTGCTTGGACCAATAATGAGTAAGGTGATCATATGAAAAACAAAAAAATCATATTGTGGAGTGTTGTGATTCTTCTTTGTTTGGTAGTTGGAGGAGTAGTTTTCTACTATTTCTATAATGAAAATGCAAAGACAACGTTAACACTTGCAGAAAAACAATGGATTGAAAATAATAAAAATCAAGTGTTTGATATGGGTGTTATGAATGATGTATTAGTGTTTACACATGAAGGGAAAGGTGTCTTTTTTGATTTCCTTTCTGATTTAGAAGAAGATACAGAATTAGAATTTAATGAGCTTCCTTATGAAAGAGGAGAAAAGTCGACAGCAACTTATCAATTCCGTACAGTGGAAAAACCAGGAAAAAATGATATTGTATTTTATGAAGATAATTATGCAATTTTGACGATTGATAAAGAAAAATATAATGATTTGAAAGAACTAAACGGTAAAACATTTGGTGTATTAAAAAGTGATGTAGCAAGTGCTACAAAATATTTAGATGGTGCTAGTGATATTAAATTACAGCCATTTGATGATGCCGAAGAGATGATTTCTGCTTTAGAAAAAGATGATAATACAGTAAATGGAATTATTCTTCCAAAGCTTCATTACTTAAAAGAAATTTTAGAGTCAAAAAAATTAAATATTGCTTATAATATAGCTAGTTATAAGATTCATTACGTATTAACTTTAGGTGATAATCAACGTCTTAATAATATATTAGAAAAATATAGTAAAAAATGGATAAAAGAATCTTTTGATGATTCTTATCATGAAAATTTTAATAATGCTTTTTTCTCATATACTGATTATTCAGAGAATGACCGTGCAAAATTCCAAGGAAAACGTTATACTTATGGATTTGTAGAAAATATTCCATTCGATACCATTATGAGTGGTAAGTTGCTAGGAATGAACAGTAATTTAATCAAAGAGTTTTCTGATTTAAGTGATATCGAAATTAGTTTTAAAGAATATGATAATTATACGGATTTAGTAAATGCCTTTAATGCCAATGATGTTGATTTCTTCTTGGAGTTTACACCACGTACAAACTATAAAATGGATGTAGAAAGAACGGTGTCTCCATATCATGAAGAAATTGTTATTTCATCTTTATTAGAAGATAATGTAGTAATACAGAACTTATATGCTTTAGAAGATCAAGAAGTGGCAGTTGTATCAGGAACAAAGATTGAGACAATGCTTAAAAAGTATAAAATCCGTACGAAAGGTTATAATAATGTTGAAGATTTATTAGAACACGTTGGTCAGAATCCATATTTCGCACTTGATTATAATACATATAAATATTATGAAAAGAGTAAGTTAAAAGATTATAAGATTGATTATTTATTTGATTTAAATGATAATTATCGCTTTGTGGTTCGTGATATTAAAGATAATCGTGTATTTGAAGATTATTTAGATTTTTATTTATCGTTCATAGAAGAAAATAAAATTATGAATCAAAGTTATGAACAGTTATTTTTACATAAACAATCATATTTTATTCGTAATTTAATTATTTTAGTAGGGGGATTTAGTGCTATTGCAATTGGTTACTTCATCTACAAAAAGATTAAATCACGTGAAAAACAAAAGATTGTAATTGGTAAGAATGACAAATTACAATACATTGATATGTTAACGTCATTGAAGAACCGTACTTATTTAAATGATCATATGAAAACATGGGATGAATCAGGAATTTATCCACAAGCGATTGTTGTAGTTGATTTAAATAATGTTGCATATGTAAATGATAATTATGGTCATACCGAGGGAGATAATTTAATTAAAGAAGCTGCCAATAAATTAATTACTACGCAAATTGAAAATAGTGAAATTATGCGTACGAATGGAAATGAGTTCTTAATTTATTTAGTTGGATATGAAGAAAAACAAGTTGTTTCTTATATTCGTAAATTAACGAGAGAGTTTAAAGATATTTCTCATGGTTTTGGTGCAGCGATTGGCTATAGTATGATTACAGATGCAATTAAGACAATTGATGATGCAATTAATGAAGCAACACAAGATATGAAAAATAATAAAGAAGAAAATAATGCATAATATAAGAGGGATAATATGAAACAATTAAAGAGATTGATTGGTCGATTATTTGAGTTAATAGGAAAAGAAGAAATGCGAGTTTTGCCTGGGCATATCGCATTTTTCTTAGTACTATCTTTGGTTCCAATCATTACTTTAGTTGGAGTCATTGCCTCTTTTTTTCATGTTTCTATTGCAGAATTTGTAAGTGCAATGACCAATACATTGCCAAAAGAAATTTCTAGTATGATTTTACCATTTATTTCTGGTAAAGGTGTTGATATGAATGTTATTTTTTTCATGATTATTGGTTTTATTTTAGCAAGTAATGGTTGTCATGCGATTATTGATGCGACAGATACACTTTATAAAATAGATCATGAAGATTATATTAGTACACGTATTAAAGCTATTTTTTTAACCATATTATTAGTAGGTTTATTTCTCTTTACATTAGTTATTTTGGCATTTGGTAATACGATTTTACAAATGATTCAAAATTTTGGTGTTTTAGGAGATTTAGGAGATACCATTTATCAAATCTTTATCTTATGTAAATGGCCAGTTGCTTTTATTCTTGTGTATTTCATTATCAAATTGATTTATACACTCGCTCCTGATAAAAATATAAAAAGCCGTTATATGACAAGAGGCGCTGTTTTTACATCTTTAGGATGGATCTTAGTAACAGCTATCTATTCTTATTATGTTAGTCATTTTGCAAATTATGATATTTTTTACGGAAGTTTATCTAACTTAATTATAATGATGATTTGGATTTATATTATTGCTTATATTTTTGTAATAGGAATTGCTATTAATGTTGAAACCTATGAAAGAGTGGTAAAGATTTCTAATCATAAAACAGAGATAGATGAACATAGTAATTAAGGGATATATATTATTACCATATATATCTTTAGGTAGATTACATTACAGTACCGAAATTAGTTTCAGTGGAACTAGTACGTACTATTTAGGTAATGTCTCCTTGTTCGTTGTACTTTTTACTAGTAAAAAAGCGAGAAATACTCGCTTTTTTTTGCTTGACAAGTTTTCATTATTTATAATATGATACTACTATATAGATAGGGGTGTTGTATGAAATATGATGATTTGATTTTAGCGCATGCAAAATATGGAACAAGTAGAGAAGATATTGTCAAAAAATTAGGATATGAGCATATTTCTCCTTGTGTTGTAATTGCACCTTGGTGGCAGCACACAATATTTGAGAATCACAATTTAAAAGTAGAACAAATTACAGATAAGTTATATCGAGTAACTGGTGAAAATATTGAATTTTCTTTTTTAGAATTACGAATGATAGGAGCTTCTGCGGTTTTGGAGGCAGTTCTTCCTCTAGGATTAACAAATTGTCAAAAGATTTTATTTATTGGTTCTGCAGGTGCTTTAAGTGAAGAACTTGAAATTGGAGATATTGTTATTCCAGATTATTCTATTTGTGGTGATGGTGCATCTAGATATATGAATCCTAATTTAGAAGATGAGTTTTTAAAGAAAGAATATCCATATGGAAATTTTGTCGATGAAGTGATTAAATGCTGTGCAAAAGTATATGGTAAAAGTACGGTTTTGCCTAATTATTCGGTGGATACCATTTTCGCTCAGTTTTATGCAATTCCAAAAATTTTAGAAACGGGCGCTAAAACGATAGAAATGGAAACGGCAGCTGTATTCAAAGCCAGCCAATTAATGAAGATTCCAACGGCAGCACTATTTATTATTTCTGATAATACAATTACTAAAAAGTCATTATATAGTGGAAGAAGTCAAAAAGAAGAAACAGATAGACATCAAGTTAGAAATACCATTCTTCCAAGTATTATCATAGAATTATTAAAAGAGAAGTAAAAAAGGGGAGTATGTCTTACGAAAGAAAAATTTAAAAATTATTTAGAACACGATCATCATTTCGATAGAATTACTTTATTAGGTATTTTTAGTTTAATCATTGTTATTACTGGTGTATTTGGTTGGATTTATGAATTTATATTTTATTTTTTAAATAGTGGGATGACACAATTTTATTATCGTGGTGGTAATTTTTTACCATGGATTAATATTTATGCCATTGGTTCTATGTTTATTTATTTTTTAACTTATAAGAAAAGAAAGAATCCTTTCTTTGTATTCTTCGTCAGTTTAATCACATGTGGAATTTTAGAATATGTTGCTGGTTGGTTTATGTATGAATTTTGGGATGGACTTAGATGTTGGGACTATAGTTCAGAAATATGGAATTTTGGAAATATCAATGGTTTTATTTGTCTTAGAAGTGTTTTGTTTTTTGGAATCTGTAGTTTACTGTTGATGTATGTGATAGTTCCTTTCTGCTTTTATTTGGCTAAGAAAATGAATCGTAAATTATTTTTAACCATTAGTTTTACACTTTGTTTTATCTTTTTATTTGATGAATTATATAATTTAATTTTTGCGAGAATATTATCATTACCAAGAGCTTCGGCAATTTATAAGAAGTTGGGATTTCATTATATTTATTTTTAAATGAGAAGTGATATGTCATTTCTCATTTTTTTGATGAATTTGACAAAAAAATAAATTTGTAATATGATAACGCACATCGAAAAGGGGGAATTATAATGCCAAATTATTGTACAGATGAATTTATGAATCGTTTAGGATACTTATTAGGAGAAAAGAGGTTTTTGGAAGAAAAAGAAATCGTAGATACGATTTTGAAAAATAATTTCGATGAAATTTCTGTAATGGATATTTCAGCTCAATCAGAAATGACTGATACAGAGAAAAGATTATTATATTCTTATTATATTATTCAACAACATATTCCATATGTAAATCGTCTTCAACACGTAAGAGGAATGAAACAGAGCATGTTAGCAAAACAAGCACTTACTGATCCTAGTATCAAAATAGATGGATCATTAAGAAGTTATGCAAATAGAAAAGGGGAATTAGTATATTATGCTATGGCAATGGAACAGTATCAAGACTGGGATCAATATTGTAGGGCATGTTATGATGAGTCGTTTGAAGATCATGCATTACAAGCAACAACTATCTATGGAGATAAGCGAAAATCATTAAAACGTAGTCAAAGACATATATAATGATTGACAAATACACTCTTTGGTGTTATATTACTGGTAGACACGAAAGGGTGTTTTTATTTTGAATAAAAACATAATATATGGTAGGTGAAAGAATGGGAAAATTAAAGAAGTTTTTGATTGATGTCAAAAAAGAAATGAAGAAAGTGCGTTGGCCAAATCGTAAGGAGTTATTTACTTATTCTGCAGCAACGATTGTATTTATTACATTTTTTGGAGTATTTTTCTCTGTAACTGATTTTGTATTAGCGTTTGTGAAAACAATAGGAGCGTAGGTGAATTATGGATAAAGAATGGTATGTCGTAAATACTTATTCTGGACATGAGAATAAGGTAAAAGAAAAATTAGAGATGCGTGCTAGTACGATGGGAATGGAAGATTATATTTTCCGCGTTGTTGTACCAGAGCAAACAGAAGTAGAAATAAAAGATGGACAAAAAAAAGAAAAAGTAAAGAAGATGTTTCCAGGTTATATTTTAGTGGAAATGATTATGACAGATGAAGCTTGGTTTATTGTCAGAAATACACCAGGTGTTACTGGTTTTATCGGTTCTAGTGGTAAGGGTGCAAAACCATTCCCATTAACGCCACAAGAAGTGGATAAGATTTTAGGTAGTATGGGTATGAGTCGTCTTGAAATTGGTAGTGAATTAAATGTTGATGATTCTGTGAAAGTAATTAGTGGACCTTTCTCTGGTATGTTTGGAAAGGTAAAAAGTATCGATACTCAAACTGGTAAGTTAGAAGTAGCTCTAGACCTTTTTGGACAAGAGACAATTGTCGAACTTACAGTTGGAGAAATTGAGAAGACTGCGTAAGAAAACTGTTTACAAATAAATACATTTGTGATATTATGAATACGCTATATTATTTTTTAATATAGATTTTAGTGGGAGCGAATGTAAGCGGACGCGTTTTACCACTCGCGAAAAAAATATAGGAGGTGTTTTTCGTGGCAAAGAAAATAGCAAAGATGATTAAATTACAAATTCCAGCTGGAAAAGCAACACCAGCGCCACCAGTAGGAACTGTTTTAGGACCTGCAGGAATTAATTTACAGGAATTCTGTACAAAATATAATGACGCAACGAAAGATAAAATGGGTGATATTTTACCAGTTGAAATTTCAGTATATGAAGATAGAAGTTTTGATTTTGTAATTAAGACTCCACCAGCTGCTTTCTTAATTAAGAAGTATGCGAAGATCAATAAAGGTGCTAGTAAAGGATCTAGCGAAACTGTTGCTACATTAACAAAAGACCAATTACGTGAAATTGCTGAAACAAAATTACCTGATTTGAATGCATATGATGTAGAAGGTGCAATGAAAATCGTTGAAGGTACTGCACGTAATATGGGTGTTAAGATTGAAGACTAATTAGAACAATATACATATAGGGTAACCTATGTGGAAGGAAATGTCCGCTTGTACCACATAAGGAGGAATGAAGGATGAAGAAAAGTAAAAGATATGTAGAAGCTCTTTCAAAAGTTGAAAAAGGGAAACTATATACAAAAGAAGAAGCAGTAAAACTTGCTAAAGAAACTGCTACAGCAAACTTTGATTCAACAATAGAAGTTGCAATTCGTCTAAACTTAGACACAAAAAAAGCTGATCAACAATTAAGAGGTGCAATTGTACTTCCTAATGGAACAGGAAAAACAAAGAAAGTATTAGTAATCGCTCGTGGGGAAGCTGCTAAAGCTGCGAAAGAAGCTGGTGCTGACTACGTAGGAGATACTGATATGATCGAAAAAATTCAAAAAGAAAACTGGTTTGATTTCGATACAATGATTGCAACTCCAGATATGATGCCTGCTTTAGGTAAGATTGGTAAATTACTTGGGCCAAAAGGTTTAATGCCAAACCCTAAAACTGGTACTGTTACATTAGATACAAAGAAAGCTGTAGAAGATGTGAAAAAAGGACGTGTGGAATACCGTGCTGATTCATTTGGTATTGTACATGTTATGATTGGTAAAGCTTCATTTGAAGAAGCAAAATTATTAGAAAATTTAAATGCTTTTGTATCAGTTATTTTAAGAAGTAAACCTGCAACTGTAAAAGGAACTTATGTAAAAAGCATTAGTTTATCTTCTACAATGGGTCCTGGAATTAAAGTTGATACAAATAGTTTTGACAATTAATGATTGCTATGATATAATGTAATCGTCAATTTGAATTTAGTGCCGTAGACAGCGGGAGCGAAAGCTTAAACATTATCCTGCCGAGGAACTTTTAATAAAGTTTTTGAAGTGTCTTGCGGTATGGTCGTAAGACACTTTTATTACGCACTATAAAAGACAAGAGAAAGAGAGGCGAAAGAGATGGCAAATCAAAAAATTCTCGAAAAGAAACAAGCGATTGTAGATGAAATTTCAGAGAAAGTAAAAAATGCTGGTAGTGTTATTCTATTTGAATATGCTAGTTTAACAGATGCTGATTTAAAAGAACTACGTCGTAACTTAAGAGAATCTGGTTCAGAGTTAAAAATCTATAAAAATACATTAGCTCGTCGTGCATTTGACGCATTAAAGTATGATTTCGATGCTGAACTAGTTGGACCAAAAGCAATTGCATTTGGACCAGATGCAGTTGCACCAGTAAAAGCTTTAAATGATTTTTCAAAATCACATGAAGCATTAGTAATTAAAGCCGGAATTGTTGACGGTGAAATTACAGACTTAGAAACATTACATAAACTTGCAAATGTACCATCAAGAGATGTACTATTAACTCAATTAGCTGCAGGACTTATGGGTGTTGTAAGAGACCTTTCTATTTCTTTAGATTTATATAGTAAAGATTTAGAAAAAGCTGAGTAAGAAAATTAAAGGAGGAATATAAAATGGCAAAATTAACAAGAGATGAATTCATTAGTGCTTTAAAAGAAATGACTATTCTTGAAGTAAAAGATTTAGTTGATGCAATGAAAGAAGAATTTGGAGTAGATCCAAGTGCTGTTGCAGTTGCTGCTGCACCACAAGCTGGAGCTGCTACAGAAGAAGGACCAAGTACTGTAAATGTAACATTAACAAGTGCTGGTGCTAACAAGATTGCAGTTATCAAAATCGTTCGTGATGTAACTGGTCTTGGATTAAAAGAAGCAAAAGCAATTGCTGACAACGGTGGAGTTGTTAAAGAAAACGTTAACACTGATGAAGCTAATGAATTAAAAGCTAAGTTCGAAGAAGCTGGAGCTACTATCGAATTAAAATAAGACAAATAATATATGAAAAATAGCCTGTACTTTTGTATGGGCTTTGCTCGTATATAAATAGGAGGATATTTTGGGACATTATTTTACAAATGATGAACAGTTAAAATCTCAAGAAATGACCCACCAAGTTAGAATTCGTAATATAGATTTATCATTTATTACGGATCATGGAGTCTTCTCTAAAAAAGGATTAGACTTTGGAACTCGTACTTTGTTAGAAAGTATTCCAATTGATACAATACATGGTAAAGTATTAGACTTTGGTTGTGGATATGGACCGATTGGAATCTTTTTAAAAAAGTATAATCAAAATTTAGACATTCACATGATTGATATTAATAAGAGAAGTCTTAATTTGGCTTTGAAAAATGCTATATTAAACGACGTAGTCGTTAATATCTATGAAAGTGATATGTATCAAAATGTAAGCGAAACATTCGATTACATTGTTACAAATCCACCCATTCGAGTGGGCAAAAAGATATTATATGAAATTTTAAAAACAGCAAAAGAACACCTGAAAAAAGGGGGAACAATTTATTTTGTAATACATAAAGATCAAGGAGCAAAAAGTGTTATGAGAGATATGAAAGAAGAATATGAAGTATCACTTGTTGCAAAAAATAAAGGTTTTTATGTAATTTGTTTAAAAGCCAATTGACAATTTGCACATATTAGCGTAAAATTATACATTGGCTACATGTATTTCTTTTTTGTAAAATACATGGTATGGTTTAATATAGTTATAGGGGTGAAGGAATGGCTTACACAGTTACAAAATTTGGGGATCACCGAGAAAGACGCAATTATGCGAAGACAAAGAATGCAATTCAACTTGGTAATTTACTAGAAATTCAAAAAAAGAGTTATGATTTATTCATGACAGAGGGAATTAAAGAAGTATTTGACGATATCTTTCCAGTAGAGAGTTTTACTGGAAATCTTTCGCTTGAATTTGGAGAATACTCATTTGATGAACCTCGCTATTCTATTAAAGGATGCAAAGAAAAGAATGCGACTTATGCTGCACCTTTAAAAGTACAAGCTAGACTTTTTAACCAGGAAACTGGAGAAGTCAAAGAACAAGAGATTTATTTAGGGGACATGCCTATTATGACGGAAAGTGGTACTTTCATCATCAATGGGGCAGAACGTGTTATTGTATCACAATTAGTTCGTTCTCCAAGTGTTTATTTTGGACGTGAAATCGATAAGAATGAACGTTTAGTGATTACATCACAATTAATTCCAACACGTGGAACGTGGCTAGAATATGAATTAGATGCCAGAGATGTTATCTATGTTCGTATTGATCGTACTCGTAAAGTACCTATTACAACATTACTTCGTGCATTAGGACTTTCTAATGATGAAGATATTTTAGATTTATTCTGTGTGGATGGAAAAGATGAAGCTGGATATCTTACAAAGACAATTGAAAAAGATACCAATAAAAATACCGATGAAGCCTTAATTGATATTCATTCAAAATTAAGACCAGGAGAACCATCTACATTAGATAGTGCGAAGAACCAATTAATTTCTAGATTCTTCGATTCATTCCGTTATGAACTTGCTAAAGTAGGACGTTATAAATTTAATCGTAAATTAAATATTATGGATCGTTTACTTGGATGTCGTGTTGCGGAAGATATTAAAGATGGCAAAGAAGTTGTTTTAAAAGCAGGAGAGACTGTTACAAAAGAAAATATGGCAGCAGTTGCAAGTGCTATGAAAAATGGCTTTGGAGTAACAGAAGTATTAATTAATCGTGATTTAGACACTTATGATAAAGTACAAATTGTAAAAGTATATTCTAAGAAAAATCCAGATGTTGTTGTAAAAGTAATTGGTAATGATCAATCAATTCAAGAAAAACGTTTAACAATTTCTGATGTTTATGCCAGTGTGTCTTATTATTTAAACTTACTAGATGGAATTGGAAGTTTTGATGAAATTGACCACTTATCAAATCGTCGTGTTCGTCAAGTAGGGGAACTTTTACAAAATCAATTCCGTATTGGAATTAGTCGTATTGAACGTGTGATTCGTGATCGTATGTCTACACAAGAGATTACAGAAGTAACACCAAAATCATTAATTAATATTAGACCACTTACGGCAAGTATTAAAGAATTCTTTGGTAGTAGTCAATTATCACAATTCATGGATCAAACAAACCCAGTAGCAGAACTTACAAATAAAAGACGTTTATCTAGCTTAGGACCTGGGGGATTATCACGTGATCGTGCCGGTATGGAAGTACGTGATGTTAACCCATCTCACTACGGACGTCTATGTCCAATTGAGTCACCAGAAGGACCTAACATTGGACTTATTACTTCATTATCAAGTTATGCAAGAGTGAATGAATATGGATTTATTATGACTCCATACCGTAAAATTGATCACTGTAAATTAACAGATGAAATTACTTACATGACGGCAGATGAAGAATTAGATTACTATATCGCCCAACCAACAGTTACAATTAAAGACGATATGATTATGGATGATAAGATTCCTGCTCGTTATCAAGGAGAAAACGTAATTGTTAAGAAAGAACAAGTAGATTATATGGACGTTTCTCCACAACAAGTTGTATCTATTACAACCAGTGGAATTCCATTCTTGGAGCATGACGATGGGAAACGTGCTCTTATGGGTTCTAACATGCAACGTCAAGCAATTCCACTATTAAAAGCAGAAGCACCACGTGTAGGTACAGGAATTGAAGCTATTGCAGCAAGAGATTCTGGAGCTGTTGTAATTGCTAAAGCAGATGGTGTTGTAGAATATGTTGATGGTCGTAAGATTATGGTAAAAACAGTTGGTAAAACAGATACTTATTATTTAAATGGTTTTGAAAGAAGTAATAATGGTACTTGTTATCATCAAACTCCAATTGTTAGACTTGGTGACAAAGTTCACGCTGGTGAAGTAATCGCCGATGGACCATCTATCGATAAAGGAGAACTTGCTCTTGGTAAGAACGTAACCGTTGCTTTTATGAACTTCAATGGTTATAACTATGAGGATGCAGTTATCTTAAATGAACGTTTAGTTAAAGATGATGTTTATACATCTATTCATATTTCTGTTCATGATATTGAATGTCGTGATACGAAACTTGGACCTGAAGAGTTTACGCGTGATATTCCAAATGTCGGAGAAGAAGCACGTAAGAACTTAGATGAAAATGGTATTATTCGTATTGGTACAGAAGTAAAAGACGATGATATTTTAGTAGGTAAAGTTACACCTAAAGGTATGGCCGAACTTACAAGTGAAGAAAAATTATTACATGCAATCTTTGGAGAAAAGACACGTGAAGTAAGAGATACTTCGCTTCGTGTACCACATGGTGGAGAAGGTATTGTTCACGATATTAAAATCTTTACAAAGGAAAACTCTGATGAGTTACCTGCTGGAGTTAGTAAGATTATTCGTGTATACATTGCTCAAAAACGTAAGATTAGCGTTGGAGATAAAATGGCAGGACGTCATGGTAATAAAGGTGTTATTTCTCTTATTTTACCAGAGGAAGATATGCCATATTTACCAGATGGTAGACCAGTGGACATTATTTTAAACCCACTTGGAGTTCCTTCTCGTATGAACTTAGGACAAATTCTAGAAATGCATTTAGGATATGCTGCGCAAGCACTTGATATCCATGTTGCAACACCAGTATTTGACGGAGCAACAAGAGAAGAAATTATCGATGCTTTAAAAGAAGCAGGACTTCCTGAAGATGGAAAAGAATGGTTACGTGATGGACGTACTGGTGAATTATTTGATAACCGTATTGGGGTAGGAGTTATGTATATGATTAAACTTCACCACATGGTTGATGATAAATTACATGCTCGTTCTACTGGACCATACTCACTTGTTACGCAACAACCTCTTGGAGGTAAAGCACAAATGGGTGGACAACGTTTCGGAGAAATGGAAGTATGGGCACTTTATGCTTATGGTGCAGCACATGTACTTCAAGAAATGATGACAATTAAATCAGATGATGTAGTTGGTCGTGTAAAAGTATATGAAGCACTTGTCAAAGGAACACCAATCCCACCAAGTAGTATTCCAGAATCATTTAGAGTATTAATGAAAGAATTCCAAGCACTTGGACTTGATATTACAATCTTAAATGATAAGGGAGAATTCAAAGAGTTAAAAGACTTAGAAGAGGAAGAAAAAGATATCTACTTAACAAATGAAGAAGTGGAAAAAGAACCAATTACTGAAAAAAAATTGGAATTAGATGTTGCTGAAAACGAAGAACAAGTAGAAGAAGAATTTGAAGATACCATCGATGAAGAAGAAAACTTAGATGATTTAGAAGGTCCTACAGATGAAGATATTATGAATGTAGAAAACGGTGTAGAGGGGGATGAAGATTAATGGATGCAAATAGTTTTGAAGGAATTAGAATTGGAATTGCTTCTCCTGAAAAGATTCGTTCTTGGTCTTATGGTGAAGTAAAGAAAGCAGAAACCATTAATTATAGAACCTTAAAACCAGAAAGAGATGGACTTTTCTGCGAAAAGATTTTTGGTCCAACCAAAGATTTTGAATGTGCTTGTGGAAAGTATAAACGTTTAAGATATAAAAATATTGTATGTGATCGTTGTGGAGTAGAAGTTACTAGAAGTAAAGTACGTCGTGAACGTATGGGACATATTGAACTTGCTACTCCAGTGTCTCACATCTGGTTCTTTAAAGGAATTCCATCTCGTATGGGACTTGTCCTTGATATGAGTCCAAGAGATTTGGAAGAAGTATTATATTTCGTTAGTTATGTTGTACTTGATCCAGGACCAGCACCACTAGAGAAAAAACAAATTATCAGTGATAAAGAATACCGTGCTTATTATGAAAAGTATGGGGATACATTCCGTGTTGGAATGGGTGCAGAAGCAATTAAAGAACTTTTAGAACAAGTTGATTTAAAAGCTTCTATTGATGAAATTAAAAAAGAATTAGATGAAATTAAAGATACACAAAGTCAAAGACGTGTTCGTTTAATCAAACGTTTAGATGTGTTAGATGCTTTCTATGAAAGTGGAAACCGTCCAGAATGGATGATTTTAACAGCACTTCCAGTAATTCCACCAGAACTTCGTCCAATGATTCAATTAGATGGTGGAAGATTTGCGACAAGTGATTTAAATGACTTATATCGTCGTGTTATTAACCGTAACAATCGTTTAAAGAAATTGATGGAATTAGGAGCTCCTACTATCATCATTCAAAATGAAAAACGTATGTTACAAGAAGCAGTAGACGCTCTATTTGATAACGGACGTCGTGGACGTAATATTACTGGTCCAGGAAATAGACCATTAAAATCATTATCTAGTATGTTAAAAGGAAAACAAGGACGTTTCCGTCAAAACTTACTTGGTAAACGTGTTGACTATTCTGGACGTAGTGTTATCGTAATTGGACCAGATTTAAAAATGTATGAATGTGGTATTCCAAAAGAGATGGCACTAGAATTATTTAAACCACATGTTATTAACGGTTTAGTTTCAAAAGAAATCGCAAGCAATATTAAAGCTGCAAAGAGAATGATCGATAACCAAGATCCAAGAGTATGGGATGTTGTTGAAGAAAAGATTAAAGAACACCCAGTTATGTTAAACCGTGCTCCTACATTACATAGACTTGGTATTCAAGCATTTGAACCAAAGTTAATCAATGGTCGAGCAATTCGTTTACATCCACTTGTATGTACTGCATTTAACGCAGACTTCGATGGAGACCAAATGGCTGTTCACGTACCTATTACAGAAGAAGCACAAGCTGAAGCAAGACTTTTAATGTTAGGTGCTAACAACATTTTAAGTCCAAAGGATGGAAAACCAATCGTTACGCCTGGACAAGATATCGTACTTGGTAACTATTACATTACTTTGGAAAAAGCAGGGTTACCTGGTGAAGGAAGAGTATTTAAAGATGATAATGAAGCACTTATGGCATATGAAAGACGTGAAATTACACTTCATACTCGTATTGCAATTCCAGTAAATTCATTTAAACATAAAATTTTCCCAGATACTTATATGAATAAGTATTTAGTAACAACACCTGGTAAATTAATTTTCAATGAAATTTTCCCAGATTCTTTCCAATATATTAACGATGGAACAACAGAAAATATCGAAGGTGTAACACCATCTAAGTATTTCTTAAATAGAGGAACTGATATTAGAAAAGCAATTAGTGAAATGCCTTTAGTAGAAGCATTTAATAAAAAGGTATTAGAAAAATTGATTGCCCAAGTATATAAGAGATATCAAACAACAGAAACATCTGTTATGCTTGATAAATTAAAAGATTTAGGATTTAAACACTCTACATTATCAGGAATTAGTATTGCGATTTCAGATGTTGTTGAAAGTGAAGATAAGAAAGAAATTCTAGAAGAAAGTCAAGCAATGGTTGATAAAATCAACAAACAATTCAAACGTGGATTAATTACAGATGAAGAACGTTATAACCAAGTTATCGATATTTGGACGAAAGCGAAAAACAAAATTTCTGCTAGTCTAGAAGAATGGTTAAAAGAACATCCAGATAATTCTATTGCGACAATGATTCGTTCAAAAGCCCGTGGAGATATCGGAAGTTATACCCAATTAGTTGGTATGCGTGGATTATTCGCAAAACCAAGTGGAGGACAAGTTGAAATCCCAGTTACTTCTTCATTTAGTGAAGGTATGAAGATCAATGAATTCTTCTTATCAACACACGGTGCTCGTAAAGGAGCCGTTGATACAGCATTAAAAACAGCTGAAGCTGGATATTTAACAAGACGTTTAGTAGACGTTGTTCAAGATGTTATCGTAAAAGAAGAAGACTGTGGTACAGATCAAGGTATCTTAGTAGAAGCATTTATCAATGAAAACGATGGTACAGTAATCGAATCATTAGAAGATCGTATCATTGGTAGATATGCAAATAAGAGAATTATCAACCCAGAAACAAAAGAAGTCATTGCTGAACGTAATGATTACATTACAGAGCAAATTGCTGATAAAATTATTAAAGCAGGTATTACCAAAGTTCCAATTAGAACGGTACTTACTTGTAAAACAGATCATGGTGTATGTCGTAAATGTTATGGACGTAACCTTGCAACTGGTCATGTTGTAGAAGTAGGAGAAGCAGTTGGTATTATGGCTGCACAATCAATTGGTGAACCTGGTACTCAGTTAACCATGAGAAACTTCAATACTGGAGGAGTTGCTGGTGGAGATGATATTACACAAGGTCTTCCTCGTGTACAAGAAATCTTTGAAGCACGTAATCCAAAAGGTAAAGCAACAATTTCTGAAATCAATGGAGTTGTTACAAATATTGAAGAACAAAATGGTAAATTTGTAATTACTGTTGCAAATGACGCTGATAAGAAAGAACATACTTCTAACTATGGAGCAAAACTTGATGTTGAAAAAGGACAAGAAGTACGTGCTGGAGAACGTTTAACACACGGAGCAATCAATCCAAAAGAATTACTTGTTGTAACAGATCCAATTACAGTTCAACAATATATTCTGTTAGAAATCCAAAAAGTATATCGTTCTCAAGGTGTTGATATTTCTGATAAACACGTTGAAATCATGGCAAGACGTATGATTTCTAAGATTAAGATCATTAATTCTGGTGATAGTTTATTCTTACCAGGAACAATGGTAAATATTAATCAATTCACAGAAGCAAATAAAGGATTAATTCTAGAAGGAAAAAGACCTGCAACGGGTAGACCAGTATTACTTGGTATTACAAAAGCAAGTCTAGAAACAGATTCATTCTTATCTGCTGCTTCCTTCCAAGAAACAACACGTATCTTAACAGATGCTGCAATTCATGGAAAAGTAGACCACTTGAATGGATTAAAAGAAACAGTTATCATTGGTAAATTAATCCCAGCTGGTACAGGAGCAAAAGAATATCGTAATGCAACTTACCATTTGGAAAATGATTTATTCCAAGATGAACCTCTAGAAGCCTTAGAACAAGAATTAATGGACTAAAAAGTTGAGATTATCTCAACTTTTTTTGTAAATTATTGTCAAAATAATCACTAAAAATTGTTTTTATGTACTAGTTTCTGTATAATAAGGTTAAGGTGAGAGTTTATGAAGAAAAAAATTATATTTTTTATTATTTTACTATGTATCCCATTTGTAGTTCATGGAAAAATGATGAAACATTGGTGGGAAGGTGCATATGATAAAAATCCATTTTCTGGAAAAGATTGTTATTCTGATGCTGAAATTTATAATCGTTTAACAGATGTATGTGGATATAATGTAACAAAAAAGACAAAGAATAAAAAAACGACTTATGATTTTGATGGGGCGAAAGCAAAAGATTTACAATACAATAAAGTTTATCAAAGATGTTTAACAACGATCCCTGTTGGTGACGTAAGCGATCCTGACGATATGAAAAAATATTCAGAGAATCGTAAAAAATGTGAAGGATTTATTACGGCTTGTAAAAATGATGTCATGAAACATTATAAAGATAATTGTCAGAAACAAAACTATACAGAAGAAGAGGCCGAGGAGGCCACTAAATCTTGCCAAGAAGATGTATATGAGCGATCATTCTCTTATCCAACATCTGGTGGAACACAGACGTATACGTGTAAACAATTTTTGAATAATGTCGGTTGTAGTTCACATCCTGCAGATTGTCAAATATGTAAAGATGAATTAAATGCTTGTACCCAAACAGTTGAGGAAAATACAGCTGATTCTGATGATGATGCGGATAAGGAATCATATAATAAACCATTGTTTGATATGGAGATTAACAAAGCACCTGGTTGTGTGATTATGGGTTCTGGCTTAAATAACTTGTTAGGTGATATTTATAAGTGGGCACGAGGTGCTGCAGCAGCATTGGTAGTTATTTTGGGTATTTTAGATTTCTTAAAAGCAGTTACGAGTGATGATGCAGAAGCAATGAGAAAAGCAGGTAGTACTTTTGTAAAACGATTGATTTTATTAGCAATTCTATTGATTCTTCCATATTTAATTGATTTTGTATTAGAATTATTATTTGGTAGTAATTTTGAAAGTTGTTTAGATTCATTTAAATAAGAGACGTTAAGTCTCTTTTCTTGACAAAATAAAAGAAAATGATATACTATGTGGTGTATTTGAAACACAAATTTCGTTTCTGGTAAGGAGAAGCATATGAAAACAAATACCAAAGAGTATCAACATTATGTAGAATCAATCGCTTGTCTTTATACGATTGATCAAGGATGTATTAAAGTATTACTTTTAAAACATGAAGAAGAACCGTATAAGGGGTATTGGATTTTACCAAGTACTTATGTTTCTATTCATGAAACTTGTTTAGAAGCAATGAATAGGGAATTAGAAGAAAAGTTTCACTTTACAAATTTAGATTTAGAAGAGATTTCTAGTTGTAGTACTCCAGAGCGAATGATAGATATGCCAGTGATTGCGATTCATTATCTGGGATTTATCAGTGATTTAGAAGCTTCACAACACGATGATTTTCCTTTTGAAACACAGTGGTTTGATATTCATGAACTTCCTAAAATTGGATATGATCATCAAGTGATATTAGAACGTACCATGGAACATTTAAAAGAAAAATTATTAAATAGTGATATATTGAGAAAAATATTTCCAAGTGATTTTACATTACCAGAAATTCAAAAAGCATATGAATCAATTTTAGGAAAGAAATTTGATCGTCGTAATTTTCGTAAGAAATTTATTTCTCTTGGGTTAATTGAAGATACCAATGATTATGATACGAGTGGGGCTGGTAGACCAGCTAAATTATATCGTTTTAAAGATGATGTTTCGGTAAAGAAACTATTTTAAAAGGGGGTAGGAGAATGAAAAGGTTAGATAATCGCGGTTGGGGAGAAAAAGACATGATTCTATACTGTGGAATTATTGCTTGTGTTCTTCTTGTGATTTATGTATTATTAAATCAATTTAATCATATGATGGATATGCCAAAAGGATCTTCTACGGCAGATAAGAATGTCAAAGAAGAAATCAATGAAGCAACACCACCGGGAACGATTATAGATGAAGAATCAGAAAATCAAGAACCAGTTGTTGTAGATGATAATTATTATCACTCTTTAGAAGATAGTTTAGAAATTGCTGCGAAAGCATATGTTGAAAAACAATATGATGAGATTCAAGATGATACGACGATGCATATTACATTAGAACAATTGACATCTCTAGACTTTTTAGATCAAGTAAAAGATCCAAATGGAAATATATGTTCTGGATATGTTACTTATACTTCGAGTGATGATACTTATAAACCATATTTAAATTGTGGACAGTATACAACAGAGGGATATGAAACACAATATGAATAGTTGTGTTTTTTTCTTTTTATGACATGATTTTACTTGACATGCATATATTATAATGTTAAACTATTTATGTTTGAAAAGGTTTACTTCGGTAAATCTTTCATTTAACACAAAAATGAAACACCTGGAAGTGTGGAAAGAAAGGAGAGAAAATATGCCAACAATTAATCAAATTATTCGTAAGGGTAGAAAAAGTAAAACAACAAAGAGAAAATCACCAGCTTTGAATATTGGTTACAACAGTAAAGATAAAAAACAAACAAGTTTAAATGCTCCTCAAAAACGTGGAGTATGTACTCGTGTTGGAACAATGACACCAAAGAAACCAAACTCAGCATTACGTAAATATGCCCGTGTTCGTCTAAGTAATGGAATGGAAGTTACTGCTTATATTCCAGGAGAAGGACACAACTTACAAGAACACAGCGTTGTATTAATCCGTGGAGGACGTGTAAAAGACTTAATCGGAGTTCGTTATCACATTATTCGTGGTACATTAGATACTGCCGGAATTGAAAAACGTCGTCAAGGAAGAAGTAAATATGGTACAAAGAAACCAAAGAAATAATAGAAGAAGGGAGGAAATAAGATATGCGTAAAAGACGTGCTGTTAAAAGAGATGTTTTAGCTGATCCTTTATACAATTCTAAATTAGTTACAAAGTTAATTAATACGATTATGTTAGATGGTAAAAAAGGAGTTGCTCAAAAAATTGTATACAGTGCATTTGATATGATTAAAGAAAAAACAAATCAAGATGCAATGGAAGTTTTTGAAAAAGCAATGGAAAATATTAAACCAGCATTAGAAGTTAAATCACGTCGTGTTGGTGGTGCTAACTACCAAGTACCAGTAGAAGTAAGAGCAGACAGAAGTCAAGCTTTAGCACTTCGTTGGTTAGTAACTGCTAGTCGTAATCGTGGTGGACACACTATGGCTTTAAATTTAGCAAATGAAATTATGGATGCTGCAAATGGAACTGGAGCTGCTGTTAAGAAACGTGAAGATACTCATAGAATGGCAGAAGCAAATAAAGCATTTGCACATTATCGTTGGTAATAGAAAGGAAATATAGTATGGCTCGTGAATATAGTTTAGAGAAAACACGTAATATTGGTATTATGGCACATATCGATGCAGGTAAAACTACTTGTACTGAACGTGTCTTATTCCATACTCATAAAATCCATAAGATTGGTGAAACCCATGATGGTGCTAGCCAAATGGACTGGATGGAACAAGAACAAGAGCGTGGAATTACAATTACCTCTGCTGCTACTACGGCATTCTGGAAGGGATATCGTTTAAATATTATCGATACTCCAGGTCACGTAGACTTTACAGTTGAAGTATCTCGTTCACTTCGTGTATTAGATGGTGCAGTTGCACTATTAGATGCTCAAGCTGGAGTAGAACCACAAACTGAAACTGTATGGCGTCAAGCAACAGAATGGAAAGTACCTCGTATGATTTTCTGTAATAAAATGGATAAAATGGGAGCTAACTTTGAATATAGTTTAGAGACAATCGACTCTCGTTTAGGAGTAAATGCCAAACCAATTCAATGGCCAATTGGAGCTGAAAGTGAATTCAATGGTATTGTTGATTTAGTTACAAGAAAAGCTTATCAATACGATGGAAAACCTGAAGAAAATCCAACTGAAATCGAAATTCCAGAAGATTTAAAAGATACTGTAGAAGAGAAACGTAATGAGTTAATCGAAGCAGTTGCTGAATTCGATGATGAATTAATGGAAAAATATTTAGGTGATGAAGAAATTAGTGAAGAATTAATTAAAAAAGCAATCCGTAAAGGAACACTTGCTGTTGAATTCTTCCCAGTACTTTGTGGTACTGCTTTAGGAAATAAGGGTGTTAAATTATTACTAGATGCAGTATTAGATTACTTACCAGCACCTACTGATATTGATTCTGTAGAAGGTGTTGATTTAGATGGTAATCCTGCAGTAAGACATCCAAAAGATGATGAACCATTTAGTGCATTAGCATTCAAAGTTATGACAGATCCATTCGTTGGACGTTTAACATTTATTCGTTGTTATTCTGGACACTTATCTAGTGGAAGTTATGTATTAAATTCTACAAAAGATAAGAAAGAAAGAGTAGGACGTATCTTACAAATGCATGCTAACAAACGTACTGAAATTTCAGATGTATATGCAGGAGATATCGCTGCTGTTGTAGGTCTTAAAAATACAACGACAGGAGATACTTTATGCGATGAGAAAAAACCAATTATTCTAGAACAAATGGAATTCCCAGAACCAGTTATCCAATTAGCTGTTGAACCAAAATCAAAAGCTGATCAAGATAAGATGGGAATTGCACTTCAAAAATTAGCAGAAGAAGATCCTACATTTAGAGCAACTACTGATCATGAAACAGGTCAGACAATTATTGCTGGTATGGGTGAGTTACACCTTGATATTATTGTTGATCGTATGAAACGTGAATTCAATGTAGAGGCTAATATTGGTCAACCACAAGTAAGTTATCGTGAAACACTTACAGCTGCTGCTGATTGTGAAGGTAAATACATTAAACAATCTGGTGGACGTGGACAATACGGACATGTTTGGATTAAGTTTGAACCAAACCCAGATAAAGGTTATGAATTCGTTGATCAAGTTGTAGGTGGAGTTGTTCCTCGTGAATATATTCCAGTTGTTGATAAAGGATTACAAGATGCAATGAAGAGTGGTATTTTAGCTGGATATCCAATGGTAGATGTAAAAGCTACATTACATGATGGATCTTACCACGAAGTAGACTCTAGTGAAATGGCATTTAAAGTTGCAGCTTCTCTTGCATTAAAAGAAGCTAAGAATAAATGTAAACCAGTTTTACTAGAACCAATTATGAAAGTGCAAGTTGTTGTTCCTGATGAATATTTAGGAAATGTTATGGGAGATATTACATCTCGTCGTGGACGTCCACTTGGTCAAGAATCAAGAGGAAATGCACTTGCAATTAATGCAACAGTTCCACTTGCTGAAATGTTTGGATATGCAACAAGCTTACGTTCAAATACACAAGGACGTGGAACATTTACAATGGAATTTGATCACTATGAAGAAGTTCCAAAGAATATTGCTGAAGAAATCATTAAAAAGAATGGTGGAAATTAGTAATATATGAATCAAATTAAAAAAATAGGATTATTTGGAGAAGATGTTTCATCTTTCTCCAAAATCCTCATATCTTATTATCAAGATCTTTTTGAAGGAATTGACTGCTCTAACACACGTACATACTTCAAAAAATTTCAAGATGGACTACAATTGTCACAAGCAATTTTAATTGTTGGAGATATTTCTCCTAAAATGAGAGAATATTTAGTGGTATGTCTTCAAACTGGAATTCACGATGTGTATGTTTATTTACAAAACTCAGATGAACCACTGATGGAACGTTATTATGTGGTAGAGAAGTTATTAAATGAATATGGTTTTTCAGAACATATTTACATTCCAGGGGAAATTGAATTTTTATTAGAAGATATGTATACTTCTGGATTAAAACAGAAGAAATTAGAAAAGTCAGTGTCACACTGATGAGAAAGATAGTAAAATTGCCGAAAAATACTTGCTATTTTAAGCAATTTTCTATACAATAATAATTGTAGATGAATAAAGGAGGAAATTATTATGGCAAAAGAAAAATTTGATCGTTCTTTAGTTCATATGAACATTGGAACAATCGGACACGTAGACCACGGAAAAACTACTTTAACTGCTGCTATTACATATGTTCTTTCAAAGAAAGGATATGCACAATTCGAAGATTATGCTGCAATTGATAAAGCACCAGAAGAAAGAGAACGTGGAATTACAATTAACACAGCTCACGTTGAATATCGTACTGACAAACGTCACTACGCTCACGTTGACTGTCCAGGACACGCTGATTATGTTAAAAACATGATTACAGGTGCTGCTCAAATGGATGGAGCTATCTTAGTTATTGCTGCTACAGATGGACCTATGGCACAAACTCGTGAACACATCTTATTATCACGTCAAGTTGGAGTACCTCGTATGGTAGTATTCATGAACAAATGTGATATGGTTGATGATGAAGAGTTATTAGACTTAGTAGAAATGGAAATTCGTGAATTATTAAGCGAATATGGATATGATGGAGACAATACTCCAATTATTCGTGGATCAGCTCTAAAAGCTCTTGAAGGAGATCCAAAATACGAACAAGCAATCTTAGATTTAATGGATGCTGTTGATGAATGGATTCCAGAACCAACAAGAGAATTAGACAAACCATTCTTAATGCCTATTGAAGATGTATTTACTATTACAGGACGTGGAACTGTTGTTACAGGACGTGTTGAAAGAGGTAAATTACAATTAAATGACGAAGTTGAAATCGTTGGATTAAAACCAACACAAAAGAGTGTTGTTACAGGAATTGAAATGTTCCGTAAACAATTAGACTTTGCTGAAGCAGGAGACAATGCTGGAGTATTATTACGTGGTATTTCTCGTGAAGATGTAGAACGTGGTCAAGTTCTTGCAAAACCAGGTTCAGTTACACCTCACAAGAAATTCAAAGCTCAAGTATATGTATTAAGCAAAGAAGAAGGTGGACGTCATACTCCATTCTTCTCAAATTACCGTCCACAATTCTACTTCAGAACTACTGACGTTACAGGAATCATTGAACTTCCAGAAGGAGTTGAAATGGTTATGCCTGGTGACAACGTAGAAATGACAGTTGAATTAATTGCTCCTATCGCTATCGAAAATGGAACTAAGTTCTCTATTCGTGAAGGTGGTAGAACAGTTGGTGCTGGTAACGTTTCAGAAATCGTTGAATAATAAAAGCAGAGTATTTACTCTGTTTTTTTTGACAATAAAAAAATGATGTTTCTTATACATCATTTTTTCTTTTTAAAGCTTCTCAGTGGAGATGTCTGTCTGTAAATGAAATATTTTGGATTATTTGTAATTAACTCTAAATCTCCAATATATTCTATAAAAGTAGGGTGGAAACCATTTTTGAACGTAGTTAATCCTATATAACTATTATTTTCTTTTAAAGTAGGGTTTGCAACTCCCCCTAAAGAGAATGATTGATATCCTAAATTCGCATATTTTTCAATAATTTTCCATAATAATAAATGTTTTGAATTAAATTTTTTAAATCTTTTATCATGGCCATCTGCTAATAAGAAAATTTGGTTTTGATGTTTGACGATCATTGCAGATGCAGTTACAACCCCAGTTGGAAAGTCTCTTAATAAATTTGTTGCAGTAACTAAATTATTTTTCGCAATTGCTAATTGATTGTCGATAATCATTTTACGATTAATTAGTTTTTCTTTTTTCTTATCTTTAGAAATTAATACTTGTTTATTAATTTCATTACTGATTTTTTCTAACTTCTCGTAATTTATTTTACATACTTTGAGATAAGTTTCTGTATTTAATTTCGCATAATACAAGTCCACTTTATGATCTTTATCAAAAAAGGCATAAGCATCTTTGAAATATCCGATATCACGTTGATATTTCTTTCTTGTTTGCATATACAAATACTCTACGTTGTCAGCTGTTCCACGATATATTTGAATCCCATTGTGATCAGCACTTCTAATCTTGGTACGCATTTCTTTTTTAAAACTTTGGAATATTTCATAATATGGTCTTTTCAAATCAATGATTGCTTCAAAACGTGGTTTATAACTTTCAAAAAAGTTATTATATCCCATATGAAAATATCCATTTTGTTTTAAATTATCAAAAACGAGTTGATAGTTTGCATTAATATTTACTTGATTTGTAATTAAATCATACGTTTTATAAATAATACTAGGGCATATTTTAATGGCGATAATATCTGATTTACTTAAAAATTTCTTTAGTAGTTTTGTAAATTCGGTTAGAATTGTTAAATTTTGATAATCGATTAGAAAACCACGAGGTGCATATGCATATTTAAACATACCTGCTTTCTCAACTAAAATTAAACTAGCAGCAATGATTTGATTTCCTTCCAATGCCCCAATTAACATACTATCATAATGTTGATGATTCATAATAAATGCATATTCTGCTGTTTGATAATAAGAAGAAGGAATAAACTGCTCAGAAAAAGCATTAAATTCTTCATTCGTTAATTGCCTAATTTCCATGTTTTATTCCTCCTATCTAACTCTTATATTATAACATAGAATTCTTTAAAAATATAGCAAATGCTTTACGAATGTTTTGATTTCGTTTATAATAGAAATGTGAGGTAACAAATATGAGGATAAATAATAGAAAAGGGTTTACATTGATTGAGTTATTAGGTGTGATTGTAATATTATCGGTGATTGTTATGATTACTGTTCCAATTGTGCAAGATAAAATTACAGAATCACGTAAGAATGCTTTCCTCGCATCTGTAAATGGTTATATCAGAGCATCGAGGATGAAAAATACTGAAGAGGGAACTACGAAATTTACGATTGCTAATGAAAAAATAACACCATCTGTGGATTATAAAGGAGAAGTACAAGGACAAGGTGTGATTGAATACAATAGTTTAGGAAAAGTAAAAGTAAATGTGTGGAATGGAACTTATTGTGCAGTGAAATCTTATGAAGATTCAGATGTTCAATTAAAGAGTGATATTCAAAATTATACAGCGTGTATGAATGCATAGAAAAGGTGATAATATGTTTGAAAATAAAAAAATATTTGTCTTTGGAATGGCACGCAGTGGATTTGCAGCAAGCAAGTTTTTAGCACACCATGCATCATCCATTTTAGTGACTGATTCAAAAGAACAAGAAATAGAAAAAGTAAAAATATTAAACGAATTAGGTGTCGAAGTGGCAATTACCAAGGATCCAGAAGAATTATTAGATGAAACTTATGATGTGATTGTTAAAAATCCTGGTATTCCTCGTAATCATCCTTTATTACAAAAAGCAAAAAAATTAAATATTCCTGTAATAGGAGAGATGGAAGTAGCAAGTTATTATATAGATAAAACAGTTCATGTGATTGGGGTAACTGGTTCTAACGGTAAAACAACAACAGTTACAATCTTATATGAATTTATGAAAGAACAAGGCTTACCAGTTCATTTAGCAGGTAATATTGGAACTCCTCTTTGTGAAATCGTAGAAGATATTCAACCTGGTGATTATCTTGTTTTAGAAGTATCTGATCATCAATTATATGATTTATATCACTTCAAAACAAATGTCAGTGTTGTCACAAACTTAAGTGAAGTTCATCTTGATTTTAATGGTACATTTGAAAATTATTTAAATACAAAAAAACGTATTTTTCAAAATCATACAAAAGATGATATGGCTATCTTAAATTTAGATAATCAATATGTGATGGATATTTCCAAAGATATTCCATCTAAGAAAGTCTTCTTTTCTAGTATGAATCAAAAAGCTGATGCTTATGTACAAGATCGTTATATTTATGTTCATAATGAACCATTTATTGAATTATCTGATATTCGTGTTCAAGGTATGCATAATTATGAGAATATCATGTGCGCAATCCTTGCAACACTACCATTTGGTGTTACAAAAGAAACGATTCATAGAGTATTAAATAATTTTGGTGGCGTAGAACACCGTTTAGAATTTGTCGATAAAATTGAAGATAAAACATTTTATAACGATTCTAAGTCAACGAATAATGAAGCAACCATTACCGCTTTAAATTCGTTTCAACAACCAGTTGTTCTTATTCTAGGTGGATTAGATCGCGGGCAAGACTTTCATGAATTAGATAATTCTATGAAACATGTTCGTGTTGTTATTGCTCTCGGAGAAACAAAAGAAAAAATTCAAGCATACTGTCGAGAAATCGGTAAAGACTGTGTATTAGTTAATACCATCGAAGAAGCTGTACATGCCGGTTTTGATCTTTCTAGTCCACAAGATATTATTTTACTTTCTCCGGCGTGTGCATCTTGGGATATGTTTCCATCTTTTGAAGTACGCGGAGAAGAATTTAAAAAGCAAATAGAAATTTTAAAAAAGGAGCGAGAAAATGTCAAAAATTAAAGATGTAATAGGTCGTGAAATATTAGATTCTAGAGGAAATCCAACCGTAGAAGTAGATGTTATTTTAGAAAATGGAGTTATGGGTCGTGCCGCTGTACCATCTGGAGCTTCGACTGGAGTTCGTGAAGCTCTCGAGTTACGTGATCAAGATCCTAATAGATATATGGGTAAAGGTGTATTAAAAGCAGTTGATCATGTCAATCATGAGTTAAAAGAGATTGTAATTGGTATGGATGCTGATGATATAAAAGCAGTTGATTATAAAATGATCGAAGAAGATGGAACAGAGAATAAAAGTCGTTTTGGTGCGAATGCTATTTTAGGGGTTTCACTTGCCACATTAAAAGCTGCTGCTAATGATCACAATATGCCATTATTTAAATATGTTGGAAATGGGACGACATTACCAGTTCCGATGATGAATATTATCAATGGTGGAGCGCATGCTGATAACTTATTAGATTTTCAAGAATTTATGATTATTCCAAATAGAGATACGATGAAAGAAAGAGTTCGTGTTGGTTCGGAAGTATTCCATACATTAAAAAAAGTATTAAACGAACATGGATATCATACTGGAGTAGGAGATGAAGGTGGATTTGCCCCTGATTTAAAGAGTAATCAAGAGGGATTTGAATTCATTATGGAAGCCATCCAAAAAGCAGGCTATCAACCTGGTATAGATGTTTTTCTAGCAATTGATGTAGCTGCTAGTGAATTTTATCAAGATGGTAAATATGTCTTAGCAGGAGAAAATAGAACCTTGACCACAGATGAATTAATCGATTTCTATGAAGAATTAGTAAATAAATATCCAATTATCTCTATTGAAGATCCTGTTGATGAGAATGACTGGGAAGGATTTACAAAAATAACAGAACGTCTTGGTGATAAAATTCAATTAGTGGGAGATGACTTATTTGTAACTAATAAAAAATGTTTACAAATGGGAATTGATAAAAAAGCCGGGAATGCCATTTTATTAAAAGTAAATCAAATTGGTACTTATACAGAAACATTAGAAACAATTGAACTTGCTCGTCAACATGGTTATAAAACTATTATTTCTCATCGTAGTGGTGAAACAGAAGATACAACCATTGCTGATTTAGCAGTTGGTCTAAATTTAGGACAAATAAAAACTGGTTCTATGTCTAGAACAGATCGTATTTGTAAATATAATCAATTAATTCGCATTGAAGAAGCACTAGAAAAATAGTGTTTCTTTTTGTATAATAAAAAAAGGAGGTGGAATATGTATGTAGATGTAATCGTGGAACTGAGTGCCAAAGCAATTGATAAAACATTTACTTATCAAGTTCCACCAATGTTAGAAACACAAGTAGAAATTGGAAAAAGAGTACTTGTACCATTTGGTAGACAACAATTAGAAGGATTTATTTTAAATATTACAACAGAAAAAGAATGTGATTACCCAGTAAAAGATATTTTAAAAGTAATTGATGAACATGCGGTATTAAATCAAGAATTGTTAAAACTAGGAAAATATATGCAGAAGAAAACACTTTCTAGTTTGGTGAGTTGTTATCAGACGATGTTACCAAGAGCACTCAAGGCCCATAAGAATACAAAAGTGTCTAAAAAGTATGAGACATATTATCAATTAGTAGATAAAACTTATATTGGTAATGAGAAACAACAAGTAATTATTTCTATGTTAAAAGAAAATGCTTTGATTTCGAGAAAAGAGTTAGTGAAAATATCTCTTTCTTCTTTACAAACATTAGAAAAAAAAGGCGTGATAAGAAAAATAGAACGAGAAGTATATCGTTTAAAGTTAAAAGAACAGGTGGAAGAAGAAAAAGTAATACTAAATGAAGAACAAAAAGCTGTAATAGATAGGGTACTTGCGAAAGAGCACCAATTTTCTCCTTTTTTATTACATGGTGTTACTGGTAGTGGTAAGACAGAAGTATATATGCGTTTGATTGAACATGTTATTCAAAAGGGAAAAGAAGCAATTGTATTAGTTCCTGAAATTAGTTTAACGCCTCAGATGGTAGAGCGTTTTCGTAATCGCTTTGGCAATCAGATTGCTATTTTACATAGTCGCTTATCTCTGGGTGAGAAATACGATGAATGGCGTAAGATTGAAAGAAGAGAAGTTTCAATTGCGATTGGGGCTAGAAGTGCCATTTTTGCGCCATTTACTAATCTGGGTATGATTATTATTGATGAAGAACATTCAACGACTTATAAGCAGGAAAATATGCCTAAATATCACGCGATTGATATGGCATTATATCGTGCTAAAAACTATCATTGTCCAATTGTACTTGGAAGTGCAACTCCGTCTTTAGAAAGCTATACAAGAGCTAAATTAGGTATCTATGAATTATTAGAAATGAAACATCGTATTAATGATACCTTTCCAACCATTCATTTTGTAGATATGAAAGAAGAAATTAAAAAAGGATATTCTATTTTATCTCGTTTATTAGAAGAAAAGATCAAACAATGTTTAGAAAAGAAAGAACAAATTATTTTACTTCTCAATAAAAGAGGGTATTCAAGAGTTGTTACTTGTAAAAACTGTGGCGAAGTAGATATGTGTCCTAACTGTGATATTCCATTAATCTATCATAAAGAATTACATGGTATGCAATGTCATTACTGTGGTTATCATAAACCAGTATGGAAGATATGTCCTCATTGTAAGGGAGATTCTTTTCAAACCTTCGGTATGGGAACAGAACGTTTAGAAGAATATGTCAAAAAGACTTTTCCTATGGCCCATGTATTACGTATGGATGTAGATACAACTACCAAAAAAGGTAGCCATGAGAAAATGATTCAAGCCTTTTCCGAACATCAATATGATATTTTAATCGGTACACAGATGATTGCCAAAGGATTAGATTTTCCTAATGTTACTTTAGTTGGTGTATTAGAAAGTGATAACTCCTTAAATGTTCCTGATTTTAGAAGTGCTGAGAGAACTTTTCAATTATTAAATCAAGTATCGGGAAGAGCAGGACGAGGCGATAAGTTAGGAGAAGTTATTTTACAAGGTTTTCAATTAGATCATTATAGTATTTTATATGCTAGTAAACACGATTATCAAGGCTTCTATCAAGAAGAGATGCACATTCGTAAAAAATTAAACTATCCACCATATACTAATTTGACACTCATTCAACTAAAAGGAAAAGATGATCAGTATTTATTAAAAGAAGCAAATAAAATAAAAAACTATTTGCAAAAAGAAACCACTTTACAAGTATTAGGCCCAAGTTTTTCTAGTATGCCAAAAATCAATCAGGTATATACTATTCAATTCATATTAAAATATAAGAAATCACCACAATTGATTTCTAAGTTAAAATTTTTACAAGAACAATATATGGTAGGAAAAAGGTGTAAACTAGAAATCGACCTGAATCCAATTCGTGTCTAAACTATTCACAAAATCTAATTTTTCGCATATAATAGATTAGGGAACACATAAAGCGGATATTGATAAGTAGAAAAATAAGAAGGAATACGGAGTAGATGTAGTAAAATAAAAATCTCTCTTCACAATATCTTCTTATAATCTACTTTGTAGAATAATAGACTGTTTTGTGTTCCTTTTATATTACTTTTAAGAAGCTAGTGCTTCTTTTTTTGAAAGATAAATAGAAATGTGTTAAAATGAATATGGTGATACTATGGATATAGAAAATTTAGACGTAAAAGAGAATATAAATATTGTATTTATGGGAACACCAGAGTTCAGTGTTCCAGTTTTAGAAGGGTTAATTTCTAAATACCGTGTTCGTGGTATTGTAACCCAACCAGATAAAGCAGTAGGAAGAAAACAAGAAATTAGAAAGACACCTGTTAAATTAGTAGGTGAGAAACATACCATTTTAGTAATTCAACCTGAAAAAATACGTGAAGATTACGGAGAAGTATTATCTTTAAAACCTGATTTAATTATTACATGTGCTTATGGACAAATTTTACCAAGAGAGCTACTTGTATATCCAAAATATGGTTGTATTAATGTCCATGCTTCATTACTTCCTAAATTAAGAGGAGGAGCACCAATTCATCGTGCGATTTTAAATGGAATGACAAAAACAGGTGTAACAATCATGTATATGAGTGAAGGTATGGATGAAGGAGATATCATTTCTCAACGTGAAATTGAAATTACAGAGACAGATACAGCAAGTACCTTACATGATAAACTAAGTATCTTAGGAAGAGATCTACTATTAGATACATTACCAGCTATTTTAGATGGAACATCGACACGTACACCACAAGATTCTAGTCTTGCAACATATGGTTTTAATATTAAACCAGAAGATGAGAAAATTAATTTTAGTCATACAATGAGACAAGTATATAATCAAGTAAGGGGATTAAATGATTTTCCAGGAGCTTATTGTATTTATGAAGGAAAACGTTTAAAAGTATGGGAGTGTAAAGAATCATATAATACATATCCACAATTACTAGATGGAACAATTACAAAAATATATGAGGATGGATTCGGTGTTAAAGTAAGTAATGGAGAAGTTATTTTTACCGTTGTTCAACCAGATGGAAAGAAAAGAATGGATGCGAAAAGTTATGCCAATGGACAGATGAGTCATGGTAATTTCGTTGGTAAAGTATTGAGTTGAGGGGTATTATGAAAAAGAAAAAAGTCGAAGTAGAAGAACAAACAAAAACAGAAGAAGAACTATATCAAGAACAATTACAAAAAATGGAAGAAGAAGAGAAATTTTCTTTTTGGAAAATGTTAAAAGAAGCATGGTCTAATAAACGTTACCGTGCTATGATTATTTTAGTTTTCTGGTTTGTATTTTTATTTATCGTGGCAGGAGGATTAAGACAAACACCAAAGCAAACACCGTTACAAGAAGCAGAGCTAGAAAAGAAAGATGCTTTAGAAATCTACCGCGATATGGATAATTATGAATTTACAACAAATTTAGTATATGCTGATATTACGACAAACCAGATACAAAATAGAGAATTAGAAGGTAGACGTTATGGATACCAAGAAGAATTTGAAAATAAATTAAATCAGACAAGTTATTTTATCGATAATGGAATCGTCTATAAGAAAAGTGAAGGAAAGTTAGAAACATCTCAAGAAGAATTCATTGAAATGACTTTAAAACCAGATATGACTTATCGCTTGTTAGATGGTGCTTCATTAGAAGCAACAACCAATTATAAAGATGGTAGTATCTTAAAAACATATACGATTAATCTCAAGAAATTTATTGCTATTTATCATAACAGTAATAGCAATGCTAAAGGAAAAATTACAATTACAACCAAAGAAAAAGACAATCAAATAACAGAAGTAACATATGACTTACTACCATTTATGAATCAACAACAAGCCCAATACAGTGCATATGGTATTACAATTACTTATAAAAACATTGGCAAAGTAGATAGTATTCATTTACAATAATACTTGAAAAGTTTGTAAAAATGTGATATCTTATTAAAGACACAAAGGAGCGAAGAATATGGAAATTGCTATTTTAATTGTATCAATTTTATTAATTGCGATTGTCCTTTTACAAAGTGGTAAAGCTGAGGATGCTGCTCAGATTATGACAGGTGGAAGTGAGAATCTATTTCAAAACAGAAAAGAACGTGGAGGAGAGCTATTTATTACAAGAGCGACTGCTGTTTTAGGAGCTATCTTCTTATGTTTATGCATTATTGCACAATTGTAAACTAGAACAGAATATCTGTTCTTTTTTTTGAATCTGTGTTAAAATGTAAATAGTAGGAGACTAGGTGATAGATATGAGAAATAAAACTTGTGTTAGCCAAAAGTTACCATGGGGGGGTATTTAAGTAATCAAACCTTATATTTCTCATACTGTTTTAATAATCAATTTGTTTTAAAAGATTTAAAAAGTTGTTTTCATGGTGGAAGCAACTTTTTTGCGATGTGCAAATAATGT
>CAJKWD010000003.1 GCA_905203475.1 uncultured Acholeplasmataceae bacterium | reverse complement strand
TCCTTTGCCTGATTAACTTTGTAACCTGTTGTCATACGGTTGATTGAGTTATTCAGACCTAGGCTATTTTCGCCTAATGTACGCTGTAAAATTAAATCTGCTACATCACTGGTTAGGGTAATCATTATATACCCCCTGTATTTAAAATACCAGTTATAGCCTTATTACTGCCCCCCCCCCCCTACAGCTCAATCCAGCACTACAAGAGGGTTTTAGCCACTTTTTATTATCTTTAGCGACACTACATATCATATCTACATTATATATCACATTTATTAACACTACAATGTATGATATACAAAAGTTTACATTAATTCGCAAAACAATTTTTCTATGTTAAGTTTTGTAACAAATAAATACCTTTGTGAAATTAGATATTTTTGAAATACTTAATATATATGTAAGATAAAAAAGGTATAGAAAGATGGCAAACACAGCAGCTTTATTAGGAACATTATTAAATACTAATGCAGACATTAATTACTACACTCAGCAACAAATTTTCTGGAGTGGTAAGTATGAAGCAAATAGCGCTAAACTTGAAAAACAAGTTAAGTACGAAGAAAAATGGGAAAGTGCTTTTGACTCTGCCATTGATAATACAAAAGAATTAAATGTTGGTGGCGTAAGGGTCGCTGAAGGCAACAAAAATGAAATGATAGCCGATGCTTATGCACATGCTAAGGTTAAACAATATAATGAAGAGCTCTCTTTAGAACTCGCAGAAATGGATGTTGAATATGACACAATGCAGACTATGTACGAATCTATGTTAGAACAGTTACGTGCACAGAAAGAAGGTCAAAAGACTGCGACTACAAGTGCAGCCCAAGACACCGGCTTACTGCAATCATAGTAATAAGCATTACCTGTCATATACTTTGGAGGCATTATACATCAAAGAGGCTATGGTCATTGGGCCTACCCCTCCAGGTACAGGTGAAATATATTTCACTGAAGGTGATACAAAATCAAAATCTACATCACCGGTTAATTTGCCGTTCGAATCCCTAAAGATTCCAACGTCAACAATTACAGAATTATTATTAACCATCTTACATCTTACAATCTTTTTACCAACCGCAGATATAATTATATCGGCGGTTTTTATTTTGCTTTCAATGTTCTTAGTATAAGAATGGCATATAGTTACAGTGGCATTTCTTCTTAAAAGCATTTGCGCCATAGGTTTACCTACAATATTTGAACGCCCAATAATTACAGTATCAGCACCTTCAATAGGAATATTGTACTCATCAAGCAGCATTATAATACCTTGAGGCGTTGCCGGATAAAAATATGGCTCAAGACCTATCGCTAGTCTGCCAACATTCTCCGGAGTAAATCCATCTACATCTTTTTTAGGTGAAATAGCCGTAACAATCTTATTTTTATCAATATGAACAGGTAAAGGAAGTTGAACTAAAATACCGGTAACATCGGAATCATTATTCAATTGTTCTATCTTATTAAGGAGCTCTGTTTCTTTTATCTGAGAATCTAATTCTATAATAGTAGATTTTATCCCTATATTTTCTGCTGCAAGTTTTTTATTTTTTACATAAATTTGGCTGGCAGGATTATTTCCAACAAGAATAACCACCAGATGAGGCTGTTTGGATAAGTTACCCACCTTTACTTTAAGATTGTCCAGTATTTTTTTTGATACAGCTTTTCCATCAAGAATCATCAATTATTCTCCTGCGGCAAATTCAGTCTAAAATAGAATTGTTCAACAGCATCACTTACCAACTTAGATTTCCTATCTAATTTACCACTTGCCAGACTTTCATCAAAAGGAATTGACCCAAGTATATCAATTTCCGCCTCTGCTAGCTGCTCCGCAATTATATTCATATCTTCATTTTTTACCTTATTAACAACAATACCCAGCTGTCCGCCAGCAGCATATTTTGCAGAAAATTCAGATATTCTTTTGGCAAGGTGTATGGAATCAATTGACGGATTAGTTACAATTAAAGCTAGATTAATATCTGTATCCACGAGCTGACTTAGATATTTTAAGTCAAATTCACAATCAAAAATAACAAAATCATATCTTTCTATCAAACGTTGGCAGGCATCATTTATTTGTGATGTAATAGGGCATCTGCAATCTTTTGCGCCTACAAACCAGGACACTATAATATCGACATTATCATTTAAAGAAACAATAATATCCTCCATAGCCCATTCTACATATTCGTGTTTTGTCATTCCTTCAGGAATCCCCGTTTTATACTCATGCTTACCGCTGCGTATGCCATAGATTGTATTACGGATATCTAAACCGAATGAGTGCGCTAACTCACTGGATAAATCGTTATCAAATAGTAAAATTGATTTTTCTGGGAATTTATCCTGCAAAATTTCTAATAAAGCTTTAGTTATAGTAGTTTTTCCGCTTCCGCTTTTTCCTGTAACAGCTATTTTTATTGACAAATTTTAAACCCTCATCACTTATTAAAATACTATCATAAATATACTTATTACAAAACAAGGCAGTTATATAACTGCCTTGATAACCAATTTTCAATAAATTGTTAATAATTACACAAGTCCTTCTTTTACAGCTTTAACGGCGGCTTGAACACGGTCATTTACACACATTTTCTGGAGAATAGAACAAACATGAGCTTTTGCAGTATGCACGCTTACTATTAATTCTTTAGCAATTTCGGTGTTGCTTTTGCCATCTACGAGATGCTTTAGTACTTCAAATTCTCTTTCTGTAAGAGGGACTCTGCCTTCTTCAGCAGCTTTATCTTTCAAAATGCCTATAGTTTCCTGCTTAGGGAATGAGTCAAGAACCTTTCTGGCAATTACAGGATCTAGCCAGCATACTCCGTTGTTAACATCACGAATAACGTCTGCTAATTTTGATGGATCAATATCTTTGAGGCAGTATGCCATTGCACCGGAAGAAAGAGCTGCAATAACTTCTTCTTCTCTGTCATGTGAAGTCAAAGCTATAACTTTAATTTCTTTATTCATTTCTTTCACTTTTACAGTAGCTTCTATCCCATTCATGCCGGCAAGCCCTAAGTCCATCAGAACTATGTCAGGAGTGTATTGTTCTATTAATTTCAAACCGTCTAATGCATTATCACTTTCTGCAACAACTTTAATATCCTCATTAGAGTTAAGTGCACACCGTAAACCAACACGGGTGAGCTTGAAATCCTCTATTATGATAACACTAATAGTCTTCTTCTCTGCGCTTACTGCTGTACTCATTATTAATCCTCCTATCGGGGTAGTATGTATTATATAATTGTCCCCCACGACTCTATTAAATAATACACCTAATTCATAGTATATTACCCGTCTTACTGATATTTATTACACATACTCATTTATCAAATCTATAACTTCGCAAAGAGAATAATTATTTTCGGCAACAAATATGTTCTTTCCGGTCTTTTCAATCACATAATCCAGCGAATTTCCATCCAAAAATAAGTCAGAATAAGGCTTCAACATGATAGATGGTACTATAATATAATCTGCATTAATATTTATGATAGCATTAATTAAATCTTCTGATGTAATAAGTCCTGCAACTGTAATGTTTTTACCCCAATATGTTGATTTCACAGGATGCACAGAGGTGTGCAGATTTTTAATTTTATTTAGTTTTGATGAAATATATTTAAAAGCTGACTCTGCAGCAACAGAACAAGCAAAAGCTATTGATAACTTTTTCCCTAGTCTGTCAGGAAGTTCAAAAGTATCAAAATCATCCATTAATGTTCGCAAAGAACCTACTCCATCATCCAGCTGTGAAAAATTACCATAGTAATCTGCAGAAGGTATATCTTGGCCGGCTAATAGAAAAAATTCATCAGAACAGCAGGCCTTTGGATAATTTGAGGCTATCTCAATAGTTTCTCTTGCTATAACCGCATTTACAGTTTTGAGTTCTGATTGTCTAAATTGTGTTACCCCTACCGGCACAATAGCAATAGAAAGAACAGCTTCTCCTAAAGAAGACAAATCTTCCAGAGTACGTCTTAACTCCTTACCGTCATTATATCCGGGGCACAAAACGATTTGCGTATGGAAGGGAATTTCGTTCTCTTTAAACCATCTAAGATTATCCATAATTTTACCGGCATTTAGATTTCTCAGCATTTTTACACGCAAATCAGGATTTGTTGTATGTACAGATACATAGAACGGACCTAAATGTAACCTGGAAATTCTTTCTTTATCACTTTCACTTAAATTGGTTGTAGTTATATACGTACCTTGCAGATAAGAGAGTCTATAATCATCATCCTTAATATAAAGAGTCTTTCTAAGCCCTTTTGGCTGCTGTGCGACGAAACAGAATATACAGTTATTTAAACACGGTTTAACTCTATCAAAAACAGCACTTTCGAAAACTATTCCTAAATCTTCATCAAAGTCTTTTTCAAGCTCTATTTCTTCAATTTCGCCATTTTTTTTCTGGATTTCAATAGTTATAAACTCATTTTTACACAAAAACCTGTAATCAATCATATCCAGCAGTTTTTCACCATCAATTGAGAGCAAAATATCGCCTTCTTCAATTGCTAGTTCATCTGCTATTGAGCCCTGCACTACGCTGCTAACTACGGCCGGCATGTTCAAATCCCTCCAGAAGTGATATGAAGTTCCTGTACTCACAAATCAGGTTATCAAATACCATACTCGGAAAATACGACAAATCTTTAGATGAAACAAGATTTTTTGTATCTATTAGTATACTTTCTGCCTTCTTCTTTAATTGGCTAAATAAAGCTAGCTGTTGTATATTATCAAGAACATCTGCGCACGCAAGTTTTATTCTAGCAGATGTCAAAAACTGGATAGGATTTTCCCCTGGAGGTGCAGTTAAAAGGCGTTTGAGCTCATCTATACCTGATGGTGTAATAGAATAATAAACAGATGGTCTTCCGCCTTTAGACATTGTTTTTTGAGTTTTGACAAAGCCAGAGGTTTCTAACCGCGTTAAAGCGGGTTTTATGGTTCCATAACTAGGGGTTGTTAAAACAGAGAATGTATTTCTGATTTCTTTTGAAACACCATACATTGTTAACACTTTCTTGCTCAACTCAAATAAAATTAGAAGCTCAATCATTAATACCTATTCCTCATTCTTAACAATGCCAATAAACTCCTGCGCAAGCTTCTGACTCCATTTCTGGTTAATTTCCTGCTCAATAATATTAAGAGCCTCTTCTTTCGACATAGCCTCTCTATATGGTCTTTTCTCTAATAGGGCAAAATAAGAATCTACTATTAAAATTATTTGTGATTCAATAGGAATTGCCTCTCCTGAAATTTTTGCAGGATAGCCAGTTCCATTCCAGTTTTCATGATGTTTTTCTATAATCGGTAGAACATCTGTTACATTTGATATTGGCTTTAAAATTTCACGAGCTGCTATTAATGGATGCTGTTTTATAGAAGCTTTATCATCGTCATTTAAAGGTTCTTTTTTTCTCAATATCTCTTTTGGCAGCATTGTATTACCTATATCATAAAGCAATACTGCTACTTTAAGCCTATCAATTGCATCTTTAGATAAATCAAAACGTTTTGCTAGAAGCGCAGCCAAATCAACCTTTTGTTTAACGCCTCCTTCAATATGCTCTGGATTATATGTTGCAACAAGCGCATCTGCTACTTGATAAAGCTTTTCATTATTGATATTCATCTCTTGAAGCTTTTTGGTCAAAAGTCTGGATGTTGAATCATCTACAGGTATCCTATGTTTTGATAAAATATCGATAAATGTATTTACTGCAATCTCCTGCCAGGATGTTTCATATGCGGGTCTTGCAATTGTTACACGGTTTCTGCCGTTGCGCTTTGATTCATACATTGCCCTATCAGTAATTTCAAGCAGTTCTTCTATGTCTTCAGAATGCTCTAGGTAAGTTGCAACACCTAAGCTTGCCGTTATTCTGCCGATTTTCTCTAATTCTACCGCTTCTATAGCCTTTCTTATACGTTCAGCAGCAATACAACCGCCAGCAGAATCTACCCCTGGTAACAGGAGGTTAAATTCTTCTCCCCCCATTCTTGCAGCAATATCAATTGACCTTGCATTATTTTTAAGAACTTCAGCTATAGCTTTTATTGCTATGTCGCCATAATTATGCCCGTATGCATCATTAATCTGTTTTAGATGGTCTAAATCAAGCCCGATTACTGTAAATTTTTGCCCTTGTCTGTCTGCACGTACAGCTTCTTTTTTTATAAATTCTTCAAAATATCGTCTATTATAAAGTCCTGTCATCCCATCAGTAATGGCTTGTTCTTTAACAGCTTGAAACAAATCTGCAATGGTTATTGCAAGCTCAATCTGCTTTGCAAATAAACTTAAGAAATTCAATTCACTTCCACTAACAGTTTCTCTTGAAGAAAAAACAAGCAGCGAACCAAAGTGAGTTTGTTTTGACATTAGAGGGACTAAAATATATGATTTCATCTTAGCTTCTCTTAAAAATTCTTCAACTTTATTTGTATCAAGCTCCGGGATAAAGCCGCATACCAGCTCTGAAAGATTTGTAGACTGATATATTTGATTATTTTTTACTGCATTTTTAATTTCATTAATTTCGGGAAAATTCATGCGAAAATCAGAAACATTACACTTAAACTTTTCAGAAAACTTAATATCTAAATCGTCGCGTGAAGATGCAACAATCTGCAAATATTTACCATTATTATCAGCTTTTTCTTTTACAATAAAGCTGTATAAATACCCCAATTCCCCCTGAAGACTATTAACTATTGCATTTAATACACTGGATAGAGGCTTTGAAGAATTCATCATATCCCATATATGCTGAAGAGTAAGCATCTGTCTATTAGCTCTATCAAGCTCTCTTGTTCTTAATTCTATTTCTGCTTCCAGTTTTGCATTAATTTCATACACTTCAAGCAAAGACTGCTTGCCGGAATATACTGTTGATTCTACATGATCGAGCTGATGTTTAAACTTTCTTATATTATCGAAAAAGCCCACAGGCAATATCCTCTAATTCCAAGTACTTTTTTTAAAGTATAACATATTTTATATATAAATAAAACCTCCTTGACGGGAATTGAACCCATGACCTCAGGCTTCGGAGACCTGCGCTCTATCCAACTGAGCTACAAGGAGGCGCTTTAAATTAATTTTATCATATAAATAGCATTTTTTTTATTTTCAAGTTTTAATTTAATATATAAAATAGAAGGACGAATAATGAAAATAACTTTTAATTACTACACACCCAAATTGTATACCCACTTTAAGGCTGCAGATGCTCAGCAGGAGCACCGTAACTTCGAAAAACAGCATAGAGAATTTGAAGATGATATTACTAAGATTCAATCTCAAATCCGTACTCTCAAACTTGAAATTAATAAGCTTAAACAACAGACACGTAAGCTCAATACTAATGTTAAAAATTTAAAAGACAAAAACAACACGCTTGAGCGAGATGTGTCCAAGCTCAAAAATGAGTATTGATTACATATCTAAACCTAAGTCCAATGTAGGCGCCTTAGCAACAATTGCGCTTGATGAGATAATATCAACTCCAGTTGCAGCAATGTCATGAACTGTATTTAAATTAACATTTCCACTAGCTTCAATAATTGCTTTTCCGTTTATCAAACGAACCCCTTCACGCATTGTATCAAGCCCCATGTTATCAAGCATTATAATATCAACACCACAATCAAGAGCTTCCTTAACTTGCTCAAGAGTATCACATTCTACCTCAATTTTATGAGCATGAGATATATGTTTTTTTAACCTTGTTACTGCTTCTGTAAGAGAACCTGAAAATTTAATATGATTATCTTTTATCATCGCACAATCTGCGAGATTAAAACGATGCAAGCTGCCTCCACCAGTCTTAACAGAATATTTTTCAAAAGCTCTAAAGCCAGGAGTAGTTTTTCTTGTGTCAACTATCTTGGCCTTATACTCTCCTACTGCTTTCTGATATTTATTTGTTTCTGTCGCAATACCGCTCATCCTTTGAACATAATTTAAGGCCGTTCGTTCACCCATCAAAATATATCTCGCAGGGCCTTCTATATCAGCAATTTTATCCCCCTTACTGATTACATCACCATCATTAAAATAAAATTTTATATTTACTTTTGGAGAAAGCAGTCTAAATACAGTTTCAAAGACATTTTTACCACAGAATATTCCGTCTGCTCTGGTATTAAGTTCACAGCTCATCATATCATCTTCTGATGTTAAATAATCTGTTGTAATATCACCAAAACCAATATCTTCCTGTAATGCAGCCTTAACGTGTTCTTCTATAAAAAAATTATTTAACATTTATAAGCTCCTTCTCTTCATTTTTTAATAAATTAGTATGGCGTGCTACCCTATCAAGCTGAGAGTAGTCCGAACGACAGTGGGCACCTCTTGATTCTTTACGTGATAGAGCAGAATCAATTATTAATGACGCAACACTGAGCATATTTCTATACTCATACTCTTCTTTATTCAAGCACTTTCTTGTTCTCTTAAAAGCTTTTTTCAAATTTTCTACTTCTTTGCGTGCTTTTAGCAAGTTTTCCTCAGAACGTATTATTCCAACATTATTCCACATAATATCTTTTAGATTTGCTTTCAAAAGCTCAATGTTATAATCTGCTTCGCTCAAAGGCTGGGAATATATATCAATAATACGTCTTATATTTTCATCAATTTTTTTAGGTATGGCGAGATTTGCAAAAGATAGATAATCTGCTAATTCATAAGCACATACAACGCATTCAAGCAGAGAATTACTTGCGAGTCTATTTGCCCCATGAAGTCCTGTAGAAGCACATTCTCCTATTGCATACAAGCCTCTGATTGAAGTCCTTCCCTCAACACTAGCTTTTATTCCCCCCATACTATAATGTGCAGCTGGAGCTACAGGTATAGGTTTTGCAGAAATATCTATACCACACTCGCCACATCTCTTTGAAATAGTAGGAAATCTTTTAAATAACTTCATATGATCAATCATTGAAGCATTTAAAAAGACGTTAAACTTATGTTCTTTATTCATTTCACTGTAAATTGCTCTTGTTACAATATCTCTAGGAGCCAATTCTCGTTTATCATGATATTTTGACATAAATTCCATTCCATGGTTATTTATAAGCCTTGCACCCTCACCCCTTACGGCCTCGGATATCAAAAATCTATCTTTACTTTCTGGACTTAATGCCAAAGCAGTAGGATGGAATTGTACAAACTCCATATCCTGAATAATTGCACCAGCATTATATGCCAAATCTATACCGTCACCGGTAGCTCCATCCGGATTTGTTGTATATTTATATAGTTGTCCTAAACCACCTGTTGCAAGCACCAGAGCAGAAGTATAAACAATTTCATGCTCACCGGTTAGCTCATTATAAACGATAACCCCTTTACATTCCTGATCTGAGTCTACAAGCAGTTCTGCTGCTACAGCATTCTCCATAACTACGATGTTCTCATCTGCTCTCACTTCGCGACACAGGGCTTCTGTAATACCACGTCCGGTAGCATCGCCGCCAGCATGCAAAATTCTACGTATGCTGTGAGCTGCTTCAAGTGTAAAAGTAAGCTCACCATCAGCATTTCTATCAAAATCTACCCCATTTTCAATTAAATCATTAATCACTTCATCAGAGGCTTCAGAGATATATTCAACAGTGCTTCTATCACTTAGTCCAGCCCCAGCTGTTAATGTATCTTCTACATGTTTCTCAACACAGTCTTCTGGATTTTGGTGCAAAACACCGACTATCCCACCTTGTGCATAAAGCGAATTGCTGTTTCCAAGATATGATTTTGTTAACAGCAGAACTCCTTCGGGTAAATTTATCTGCTGTGATATTTTTAACGCTGCATATAAACCTGCAGCACCGCTTCCTACAATTACTACTGAGTATTCGGAATATTTCATTTCTCCACTCCGCTGGCTACTTTCTTAATATAATTTTAAAACAAAAAAAGCAAACAGAGTATAAATTAAATATTAAGATTTATCTTACTGACAGAGCAAGAATTTTTGGATGTAAAGAATCTTCAATAATAGAATCTTCTTCACTTATTGCAGGAGAATATTCTCTTGCAAGCTTCAAATCAGTATTATATCCGCTCAAATCTCCCATTGCTTTTTTTACAAGAGCTCTATCAACATAAGCACGCGGATTATTTTTATTTCTATCTAAGGCTAAGTTCCAAACTCTTAACGCCACATCAGGTCTGTCAACAGATAAATATATTTCAGCCATACATGCAAAACCTGCATATGCAAACGGATCTTGGTTAAGCATAGCATTGCAGTAATTCATAGCTTCTTTGTAATTTCCCGCGACTTTAAAAAGCATTGCGACTTTTAAATTGTCACTAAAAGATATTAAATCAGAATTAATAAAGTCATTTAATGCACCTTTGTGATCTCCAAGAAATAATCTTATTTCTGCACGATCTTTATATAGATTTCTAAGCTCTGCATCAGATGCAAAAGAAGGAAGGGTTTCAATGGCTTTATTCATTTCTTTCAAAGCCGTTGGTTTATCTGGATACATTTTTGCAAGATAAACAGCATTATTTCTATGAAATATATACTCAGTAGAACTATTATCACTGAAAAGTTTAGTGATGAAATACTTAGTATTATTTCCCCAAAAACAAAGTTGTAACAATTTGTTTCCAGGAGGGCTGCAAAACCAAGCTATAAATAAAAAGCCTACAACAATCCAAACTAACAGTTTGACATCATCTTTACGACTTTGCTTTTGAAAATTAGTAATCATTCGTTCTCTCTTCCTTATGTCTATATTTTATACTATAAATTAAAAAAATAAAACATGAAAATTTCATGTTTTACATTACTAATAAACAAAGTAAGACAATAATACCTAAAGCAATACGGTACCACATAAATATTTTAAAGTCATGTGATTTTAAGTATTTCAATAAGAATTTAATACAAATTAATCCCGCAAGGAAAGAAATTAAAACTCCTAGTACAAAGATTCCTACGTTTGCTTGAATTAAAGCCATAGTCGAATCTTTTAAGAATGTAAGTAATACTGCCCCTGCTACTACTGGCGCAGATAAATAGAATGAAAATTTAGCTGCATCTTCACGGTTCATTCCTCTCGCACGTGCTGCCGCAATCGTCGTTCCACTACGAGAAAAACCTGGGATTAATGCGAAAACTTGTGCACATCCAATCACTAAAGCATCTAGCCAAGTCATTTCCTCAAAACCTTTTTTCTGCTTAAAGTAATAATCACATAAATATATGATAATCCCCATAAAGATAAGAGCAATCGCAATTAATACAAAATTACCACGCAATGCATTCTCCACTGTTTCTTCTAATAAAATACCAAAAACAGCAGCTGGAATACATGCTAGTAAAATAAACCACATTAACTTTCCGTCTTTACTTTTTGGTTTTGTAAATCCATTTACTAAAATTCTTAAAAAGTCTTTAAAAAAGAATAAACCAATAGCAAGTAAAGTTCCTAAATGAAGAGCAATATCAAAGGCCATTGTAATATCTGAACCCATTGAGCTTCCAATTCCAAAAATATCACGGAATATAATTAAATGAGCGCTAGAAGAAATTGGCAAAAACTCTGCAATTCCTTGAATAATTCCTAAAATAATAACTTGTAAATATAACATAATACCATCTCCTCTAAGTCGTAAACGAATACATTATACCACATTCTATTCAAATCTGTTGCCCTTATTGACACAAAAAAAGAAAAAGGTGTCAACCTATATTCGTATTATGCTGTCTGACATTGATACCCGTTTTCCGCCATCATTTGCAAAACATCCTGTTTTGACATATCCAATTCCAATATATCTTCCTCATTATCCACCATTTGCACCATCACATTATCAATCTTGCGCAGTGGAACCTTTACAACTAAATGATAAAAAGTATCAACTAATTCAGAAGACACAATCACACCATGTTGATTTTTAATTTTATTAGATTGAAACGCTAACATCGTCTTACGGCTCTCAAAATAATAACGATCCATTCCCGATGAAGATGTTGGTAATTGCATTTCATCTTCATAAGTAAATGATGTTAATAAGTTATTTTCAAAAGAAAGTTGATATTGATCATGTATAGAGATATGATGACTTGTTTCTTGTTTTGTGCATAATGTTTTACTAGCACCGAAAACGCCAAAGGAACTCAACATAAAATATCCGCCAATTCCCACAATTAATAAAAAGACAATCACTGGTAATAATAATTTATGCTCTCTTTTGGAACTTTCCATTGTGATAGAAGAATCATCTTCTAATATATCTTCCATTTCATATGGATGTAAAATTTCTACTTCTTGATCTTTGTAATTACGGCTTCGAAACATATCAATACCCCTCTTATTATTCCTATTGTTATTGTAACATGAACAAAAAAGAAGTACAACCAGCTAAGTTGTACTTCTGAACTTTATTCTTCAAATTGTGAATTATATAATTTTGCATAGAAACCATTTTTCTTTAATAATTCTTCGTGGTTTCCTTGTTCTACAATATCACCATGATCCATGACTAAGATTAAATCGGCATTACGAATCGTTGATAATCTATGGGCAATGATAAAGCTTGTTCTATTCTTCATAAGTTCATCCATTGCTTTTTGTATATATTCTTCTGTTCTTGTATCAACACTACTCGTTGCTTCATCTAAAATTAAGATTTTTGGATCAGCAAGGATTACACGGGCAATTGTTAAAAGTTGTTTTTGCCCTTGGCTAATATTATTTCCTTCCTCATTAATTACCATATGATAACTTTCTGGAAGTGTTTTAATAAAATGATCGGCGTGAGCTTCACGACATGCTTTTTCTACATCTTCAAATGTAGCATCCATTTTTCCATATTTCACGTTATCTTCAATCGTACCAGAGAATAGCCATGTATCTTGTAATACCATCCCAAACATACGTCTTAAATCTTGACGTTTAAAGTCTTTAATGTCATGGCCATCAATTTGAATACTACCTTTATTCACATCATAGAAACGCATTAGTAATTTTACCATAGTTGTCTTTCCTGCTCCTGTAGGACCGACAATTGCAACCTTTTGTCCCTGTTTTACAGTTGCGTTAAAATCTTTGATAATCGTTCTATCAGAATCATATCCAAATTGAACATGTGAAAAAGTTACATTTCCATTTAAGTTTTCGGTAGATACTGGATGTTCTGTTTCCTTTACTTCCTCTTCTTCTCCTAAGAATTCAAATACTCTTTCCGCAGCAGCAATCGTTGCTTGAATTAAGTTAACAATTTGTGCCACATTAGAAAGTGGATTCATAAAGTTACGAACATATTGAATGAAACTTTGAATATCTCCGACAGAAATTGTATTTTGAATAACAAGATATCCCCCCAAAATAGATACTACTACATATCCTAAGTTACCAATAAAATTCATAAGAGGCATCATAATTCCTGAGAAAAATTGACTTTTCCATGCAGAACGATAAAGAGTTTGATTTAATACTTTAAATTCTTCTACAGCTTCTTCTTCCCCATTAAATGCCTTTACAATGTTATGACCACCATATACTTCTTCTACTTTTCCATTTACATGTCCTAAATATTCTTGTTGTCTTTCGAAGTACTTCTGGGAATGACTAACAATAAAGGCAAGTAAAATAAGGGCAACAGGAATAATTACTAAAACAGCTAATGTCATCAATGGAGAGATTGTAAGCATCATAATCACAACTCCAATCAAAGTTGTAATTGAAGTAATCATTTGAGTCATACACTGATCTAAGTTAGAACTTACTGTATCGACATCGTTCGTTACTCTACTTAATATTTCTCCATGTGTTTTATGATCAAAATATTTCATCGGTAAACGATTTAATTTTTCACTAATGGATTTTCTTAATCCATAGGCGATCTTTTGACTGACACCAGACATAATAAAGTTTTGAATAAAATTACATACAGCACTCACTGCATATAATCCTAACAAGAAAATAAGAATACGACCAATCTTAGAAAAATCGATTCCACTTCCACCACTGATTTTACTAACTAAACCATTAAATATCTCCGTTGTTGCCTCTCCCATGATCTTTGGTCCAATAATTGAGAATGTAGCACTTAAGATAGCAAATAATACAACTGTAAAGATATAGTATTTATAAGGAGATAGATAATGTGCAAGTTGTTTTAATGTTCCTTTAAAGTCTTTTGCTCTTTCGGAACTTGGTGCATGATTTTTACCCTTCATAATCTAATTCCTCCTTTGACAATTGTGATAATGCGATTTCACGATATACATCACATGTTTTTAACAATTCTTGATGTGTACCAGTACCGACAACATTACCATCATCTAATACGACAATTTTATCTGCATTCATAATTGTACTAATACGTTGAGCGACAATTAACATTGTGCTTCCCTTTGTTTTTTCTCTTAAAGCTTTACGAAGTGCGGCGTCAGTTTTAAAGTCAAGTGCTGAAAAACTATCATCAAAAATATAAATTTCTGGTTTTTTAATAACTGCACGAGCAATTGATAAACGTTGTTTTTGACCTCCACTGACATTTGTACCACCTTGACTAATTGGATTTTCAATTCCCTTTTCTAACTTATTGACAAATTCAGATGCTTGAGCAATATCTAATGCTTCATGAATTTCTTTTTCACTTGCATCTTCTTTTCCATAACGTAAGTTAGAAGCAATAGTACCTGAGAATAGAATACCTGTCTGTGGAACATATCCAATTTTATCACGTAAATCTTTTTGATCTAAATCTTTGACATTCACTCCATCGACTAGCACTTCTCCCTTACTAGCTTCAAAGAAACGTGGAATTAAATTAATCAAAGTCGATTTACCACTACCAGTAGATCCAATAAAGGCCACTGTTTCTCCTTTATTGGCTTTAAAATTAATATGATGTAACATATATCCATCAGAATCAGGATAACGGAATGAAACATCTTTAAATTCAACTGTTCCAACCTCTGTTGGTTCTTTTTTATGCTTTGGATTTAAAATAGTAAATGGCGTTTTTAATACTTCATCAATACGACCAATGCTGACAATAGCACGTGGAAGCATAATTGATACAATAGAAATCATTAAGAATGACATAATAATTTGCATTGTATATTGAATAAATGCCATCATATCTCCAACTTGCATAATACCACTATTAATTCCCTTAGCAGCTTCCCAGACAATTAAAACAGCAATAGAATTCATCGTAAACATCATAAGTGGCATCATGGTTGCCATAACACGCACAATAAATAATTGATTATTTTTTAAATCTTTATTTGCTTTATCAAAACGAGCTTCTTCATGTTTCTCTTTAGCAAATGCACGAATAACAGGAAGTCCTGTTAAAATTTCACGAGTTACTAAATTTAAACGGTCAATCAATTTTTGAACGCGTTTGAATTTAGGCATTGCAATGGCAAATAATACAATAACTAATGTTGCAATGGCCATAACTGCTACAGCAATAATCCATGCCATACCAGTACCCGTTGCTAGTACTTTTACTACTCCTCCGATTGCGATAATAGGAGCATAGAAAATAGTACGTAGTAAGAAAACTAATAACATTTGAACTTGTTGAATATCATTCGTACTACGTGTAATTAAACTAGCTGTTGAAAACTGTTTCATCTCACTTTCTGAGAAGTCAACCACTTTTTTGAATACTTGATTTCTAAGATCACGAGCAAGTCTAGCAGCAATACGAGATCCTAAGAATCCAACCATTACAGTTGCCACCATAGATACAAGTGCCAAACCAAGCATTTTTAACCCAGATATAAAAATGTAATTCGTTTGAATGCTATCTGTATCCATACCTAATTTTTGATACTCTGCTTTTACAAATTGAACAGCACTTTGTTCTAGCATGGTATCTGGCATATCTTTCATTTTTTGATCAAGTTGTTTCATCACATCTTGACGCTGTTCCTGAGGCATCATTTCAAACAATTTCATAACTGTCATATTGGGAATTGATGCAAATTGTTCAGGTAAATTCTTTAATACTTGTTCTTCAATTTTTGCCCCTTCTTCAGTATCACCACTAAATAATAATAAATATGTTAATGGCTTTTGTAATAATTGATTTAATTTTTCATGATTTTCTTTAGAAATATCTTTTAACACATAAATATCTTGTTTTTCTAATTTTGGATAGGTTTCTAATTGCTCTTTCGTTGCCTCGTCTTTAGAAACAACATCATATTGATTTTGAACAAATTTACTATCTTTTTCATCTAAGAAAAGTAAGATATCTTCAAAACTATTTTTAGAAATTGCTTCTGGTGTATTATCTTCAATACCACCTTCTTGAATTCCTGTATTTACAATACGTGAAGTATATTCTGGTAATGATAAATCACATGCTGCTTGCACAAATAAAAGAGCAATGACAATCAAAACAGAATACCAATATCTACATAAGTGTTTTATAATTCGAACCATAACCTCTAATCCTTTCTATTTCTTTTCCATACCATACTTTAATAGTGTTAATTTTCTTCGATAAGAAACCATAATCTCTTCTTTCTGCTTATCCAAAGCAAAAGAAGAGATAAGTGTATGAAGTGTCATACCAAACAACAGACCAACTATTTCTTCTAAATCTTCTTCACATTGAACATTTAATTTGCGAACATCAATTTTATCTAAAAATAATTTGTGCGTATTTTTAGGATCAAAAACATTTGTCTTTACTGGAAACAATCGTTTTTCAGAACGACTATTGATATTAGCAAATACTTGTTTAAAAAACAAACGATGACTTTTTTTAGAGCAATAATCAATGATAGATTCAAACAGTCGTTCAAAAGTACAAAACAAATCTCCATGTTCTTCATCGATTATCATAAAAAGTTGTTTTTGAAAACGGATACGTGATTGTTCAAGTAAATAAAAATATAAATCTTCCTTATCCTGAAAATACATATAAAAGCTGCCTCTTGGAATAGATGCTTCTTTAATAATTTGATTAATAGAAGCATGGGCAAAAGAATGATGGGTAAACTCATTCATAGCTGCTTTTAATAGTGTTTTTTGTTTTTCTTTTGGAAGATGAAAAAATGTTTGTGTCGGCATGATATCACCTCACTCTATTAGCATATGACAAATTGTCATACTTGTTCATTTTAACATGACAAGTTGTCATATGTCAATTGCTTCCCATAATTTCCCATAATCAAAAAAAGAAACAAAATATGCTTCTTTATTTCCAGAATTTCAAACGCTTACCACGTAATTCATAATACTCATTTAATAGTTGTTGATAATGTTGCTGATAAACTGCTATTAACTCTCTTACAACATCTTCAGAATAATATAACTTATGATTCTTATAGTGAATATTTAATCCAACAGTATGCATTGCTTCTTCAAAATCATTTTGTTCTATCGCCAGGAAGAAAGCTTTCGCTTCTTCTAATGATCTCTTAGGAGATAATAAATAATCACGATATAACTTACAAGCAATTAATAATCCTAAAATATATCTCATCGTTAATAGAGAATAATGGGTATAAAGATGTTCTTCACAGAGACAAACATACTCGTTATTTATATATTCTTTATTCCATTGATAGCGCTCAAAGTCACACAAATACACACGAGATTCATTAGGAAATAACTCTTTCAAATAAAATGTTGCTAACTGCTCAATAAAAATAGGAATAGTTTCTCCTAACATAAATATAGTAATATTCTCATTTGTTTGTAAATAATGAGTATATTCATGAGCATAAGTAACAACATCTGATAAATTATAATTTAATTCTATTTGATAAAATTCATGACTAGCGTCTAACCCAGACCTTGTATATTTTTCACCCTTTTCATTTTCTGTTCGAAAAATACGGTTTTGTATTGCTTCCTTACCAATTTGATAATAAGAATCTCCTAATTTAGTTCTTAAAAAATCTAAAAATAATTGTTCTGCGTTTTCCTGTTCTAAATAAATAGATCTTCTTATGATTGGCACTTTATAACTAGAAGACTCATATAACTTTATAATTAAATGAACTATATCTTCTTTCGTATATTCTAAAATATGCTCTAATTCATTCCATATTTTATCATTCATAGCATTCAACCTTTCTAAAACAACCCCGAAATATGACCATCATTTGTAATATGCATAGATGTCATAGCAGGCTTTTTAGAAAGTCCTGGCATTGTCATAATATTTCCCATATATACTACTACAAATTCTGCCCCACGATTCCATTTCACATCTTTTACTTCAACTTTAAAGTTACGTGGATCACCCAGTTTTGTCGCATCATCACTAAATGAATATTGTGTTTTTGCAATACAAACTGGTTCTAACATGGCCCCCATATTCTCATATTCTTTTAATTTTTCTACTACTCCTTTTTGATAATGTACTTCCTTAGCATGATAAATTTCTTTGACCACAGTTTCTATCTTTTGCCTCAAAGATAAATTCATATCATAGAGAGGATGAAAATCAGGTTCTAATTGACATAATTGCAATACCTTCTTAGCCAATTCAATAGAGCCTTTTCCTCCTTCTTGATAAGCCGTAGAACAAGCATATGGAACCGATAATGATTCTAATACTTTCTTTACCAAAGATAGTTCTTTTTTCGTATCCGTTGGAAAGTGATTGATACATACAACAACGTGGCTTGTATATTTTTTCATATTTTCCAAATGAGCTTTTAAATTAGCCATTCCCTTTTCTAAAGCTTCTAGATTTTCTTGTTCTAATTGCTCTTTAGAAATACCACCATGATATTTCATACTACGGATTGTCATATTTAAAACAATCACATTCGGTTTTAAATTTCCCTTTGGACATTTGATATCTAAAAACTTTTCTGCTCCTAAATCACTGCCAAAACCCGCTTCTGTCACTACATAATCTGATAATTTTAAAGCTAATTTCGTTGCTAATAACGAATTACAACCATGAGCAATATTGGCAAATGGTCCTCCATGAATTAATACTGGATTTTCTTCTAAAGTTTGGACTAAATTGGGTTTTAAAGCATCTTTTAACAAAATTGTCATCGCATCTTCTACATGTAAATCAGATACATAAACAGGATTATTTTCTACATCATAGGCAATTAACATATTTCCAATTCGTCGTTTTAAATCAGCAAGAGAATCAGATAGACATAAAATAGCCATCAATTCAGTTGCTACTGTAATAACAAAGTGTTCTCGATGACAAACACCTTGCTTACCAAGCCCTACTTCAATCTCTCTTAAATTACGATCATTGATATCCAAACAACGAGGATGAACAATTTTATCAGGGTTAATATGAAGTTCATTTCCTTGATATATATGATTATCAATCGCAGCCGAAAGTAAGTTATTGGCACTTGTAATCGCATGCATATCTCCTGTAAAATGAAGATTTATTTCATCCATGGGATACACTTGGGCATAGCCTCCACCAGTAGCTCCTCCCTTAATTCCGAAAACAGGACCTAAAGAAGGCTCTCTTAAGGTTGCTAGACTACGATATCCTAACTGGCAAAGAGCATCGTGTAATCCAATTACCATGGTCGTCTTCCCTTCTCCCATTGGAGTGGGAGACGTACTAGTAACTAAAATAAGCTTTCCATCTTCCTTATCTTTTAATGTATGATAAATTGATAAATCAATTTTCCCTTTCCATTTACCATAAGGCTCAAAATAAGATGCTACACCTAATTTTTGTGCTAAAGAAGAAATAGGAATCCCTTGATATGATTCTGTAATTTCCATATCTGTTTTCATCATATCACCTACTTGTCTGTAAAACAGATTCTACTTGTTCTAAAAAATGAAAGCGAACAGCAGCACTACGTTTTTTACTATGTGGTGTTTTCTGATTTTGCCGTCTCATTTTACTATATACATGTCTTTGATACAATAATTGATCAATCGTATCCTGAGTATAAAAATTACCATTCGGATGTAATACTATACATTGTTTAGAAAGTGCAATTGTAGCAATTCCATAATCCCCTGTAATCACAAAATCACGATTATCAATATGATTTAATAAATACATATCAGCGCTTTGAAATCCTGTACTAACTACTGTCACTTCATCTACATTTTGAAACTCATGAGAATCATCACATACAATACATACAGGTGTTTGATACTTATGACATAGGTCAAGAATATCAGAGATATCAGGACAAGCATCACCATCAATCCATACTGTCATGTGCATCTCCTAGTGAAAATATTTTTAATTTGGTTACAATCATTAAATAAAATAAAGAAATACTATATCCAGCCAATACATCTGTTAAATAATGAACACCTAAATAAATACGTGATATTCCTACTGATAGAATAATAAAAATAAGGAATCCAATCAAAGTGTATTTTAACCATCTCTGTTTTATATAATGATCAACAACATATATTAAATAACCATATGTCACCATTGTTACCATAGCATGCCCAGAAGGAAAACTAAATCCGACTTCATCTATTAAACGAATCAAGTCTGGGCGTGGTCTATCGATAATATTTTTTAAAATCATATTTACAAATACAACAAACAACACATGAATAGGTAAAATATAAGCAAATCGATACTTGTGAAATACAATCAGGATAATCACTAATAACACAAGTAAAATTTTCACGTATCCAAAATCAGTAATAAAACGAAAAAAAGAAGTTAAAATAGGATTGTGAAATTGAAATACCCATTTAGAAAAAGCAGTATCAATGGAAGTAGTCAGTTTCAATGTTACTAACAGAGTCAATAATAAAAATAATCCGATGGAACCAAACAATAATGTTTTCTTCATTCTTTGACTCATAGTTACACCTACTTTTCTATTCTTTATTTTTTACATAGTATTTTAATATTTCACGATTTTGTATGTTCTTTTTAATCACTGTTGGATAAAAATCACTCATTTGAAAATTTTGTTTTAAAGTTTCTTCATTACTACTTGTAGAATATAAACTAATGATGGTAGCACAGCCATCTAATTCTAATTCATTTTTCTTACTTTCTAAATGAAAATCAATACGGTTATGATCTAAATTCATAAAAGTTAAGATTCCATCATAAGCATCGTAGTGTTCCCAACTGCCATTGCGGGAAATAGCCGCTGATACTTTTACTTCTTGATCAAATGTTTTGTTTTCTAAATCTTGTAAACAATGAATTTGGTTCGTGTCTACTAAAACAGAAAAAGTTCCCGACACAATTTCACCATCTAATTCTCTTGGATAAAATGAAATATCTATCATAATAGAGACAATACTTTCTTTTTCATATATTCTTTGTCTAAAGTTCATATCTATATATTGAACTTGAAATATATTCTTTTTAATCTGTAACATATACTTCCTCTTTTCTATAAATGATCTACTAGTGTTTCAATTCTATTTGTTTTAGCAAAATGAACTTGATAATAATAATAGATTGCAAACATAATACTTGCAAGTGTTGCTACTAACATATCTCCCATGGAATCATCGATTCCAGTCGTTAAAACATGTTGCGTATCCCCACCAGTAATCATATCCATGAAATATTCTAAGAATTCCCAACAACCAGCTACACCAACACTAAATATAACAATGTATACAGGAATAAACCACTTGCTTTTGACAGATACCTTTCCATACTTTATTAACATCAATGCGACAATTGAAGTTAAGAATCCAGAAATAAAGTGTGTTACTTTATCAAACCACATCGTTTCCGGAATATTATATAAATTTAAAACACTTCCTAACATGACACAAGCAAATGTAAATAAGTAATAGACAAATTTTAATGTATCTGACATTTGATAATGTAATATTTTATGAATCAACCACGGTCCTAATAAAACTGGAATCACAGCAAGTGCAATTTCTAAACGATCATAAACTCCACGGCTAATTCGATCGTAAACATACCAACCATCAATCACAACAAACAAAACAATTAAAATACGATTTAAATATTTCATAATCATCCCTTCTTTTTTCTGTTAGTATAACACAAATCCTATATTCAAACAATTATTTATGTGTTTTCTTATGCTTCTTTTTACGACGTCTTTTTCTTGTCATTTTAATTATAATTACAATGAAAATAAAACATCCAGCAAACCAATACCAATTATACTTTAGAAAAAACATTGTATCAAATGAAACATCTTGTGAAAAGTAAACTGGGACTTTTCCTAAAACGTTTCCTTGATAAGTATATGTAATTGTACCCGCTTTATTATTTTTCTCAGTTGTATAACCAGCTTCTTCGATTCCATCATAAGATATTTTCAATTGTGATTGATCTATTTCTTTTGGTAAATAATATGAAATATCATCATGTGGTATCACTGTCACTTCTTTTTTGTCAGCATACTTCTTCGTCTTCACAGTATAGATGGGTGTATTCTTTTTGGCAATCGTTGTATATCCATAGTTTGTACCAAAATAGTTATAAATACGCATACTATTGATGACAGCTCCTGCTCTACTTCCATCAGTAGGAGCATGTAATGTAACAAGTAAATAATCAACATCATCATAGGTTGCGATACTAGCTAGACAATATCCAGCCTCATTGGTAAATCCTGTTTTTCCTCCTAAAATAGAATCTACTGTAATTCCATAAGTATTTGCAGTTTTTAAATAAGATGGTATCCAAGTATGTTTTCCATTACTCGTTGTATATTCTTTTGTTGTAAATAATTCATAAAATACCTTGTTTTGAAGTGCTGTTTTTAAAAGCAATGCCATATCAGAAGCCGTGGAATAATGATTATCATCTGGTAAGCCAGTCTCATTTTCAAAATGCGTATTTTTCATTCCAATCTCTTTTGCTTTTTCATTCATACGGGTAACAAAATTTTCTTTATTATCATAAAGAAGAATGGCTAGAGCTTGCGTCGCATCTCCTCCCGATGGAAATAAAGCACCGTAGAGTAAATCACGATAAGTAACCGTTTCTCCTACGTAAAAACCAGCAATTGAAGCATTTTCTTCTTTTAGTCCTCGAAACATTTCATCGGTCAAAGTCACTTTTTGATCTAAATGATCTATCTTTTCTACAGCAACCAATACAGTCATCACTTTCGTAAGACTAGCTGGAGCTAGTTTTTCATGACTATTTTTCTCATAGATTACTTTATCTTCATTCAACTGATAAAGAACGGCTGCTTCCGATGAAATTTCAGGCACTTCACTAGCTATTACTACGGCTGGGAAAAAACATAAAATGGTAAAAAAAATACAGATATATTTTCTCATAAGTTCCTACTTTCTACTTTCTCATCATATCAAAAAACATAATTGAACGCAACTAAAAAAGGCAGCTAAAACTGCCTAATAGATATTAAATATTTTTTTATTTTTGTTTTAAATAGTAATGGCGAATTGGTGTTAAATCATCATGTAATTCATACAGAATGGGATTTCCTGTTTCAATTTCTAAATTCATCACTTCTTCATCACTCATGTTGTCTAAATACTTCATAAGTCCTCTTAAACTATTACCATGAGCGACTATAATTACCTGTCTACCATTTTCTAATTCTTGTTTAATATCTGTATTCCAATAATGAATAACACGGTTTATCGTGTCGATTAAATTTTCTGTTGTCGGTAATTCTTCTTCTGTTAAATCTTTGTATTTGGGGTCATGTCCTGGATAACGTTCATCTTCTTTTGTTAAAGCAGGGGGTCTTACATCTGCACTACGTCTCCATAACTTGACTTGTTCTTCTCCGTATTTCTTCTTTGTATCATCTTTATTGAGCCCTTGTAAAGCACCATAATGTCTTTCATTTAATCGCCAACTGTGACGAATTTCAATATCACTTAAATTCATCTCTTTTAATATATAATCTAGCGTATCTTCGGCTCTTTTTAAAACAGAAGTGAATGCTAAATCAAATGTAAATCCTTTTTCTTTTAACACCATTCCCGCTTCTTTGGCCTCTTTGATACCTTGATCTGATAATGGAACATCTGTCCATCCAGTAAAGCGATTTTCTAAATTCCAAATACTTTGTCCATGTCTTACTAATACTAATTTTATCATTTTATTCCCTCTTTCTATGAAATATGTTTTAAACGCAGTGCATTTAAAATAACAGTCAAACTACTAAACGTCATGGCCAGTCCTGCAAACATTGGATTCATAGTAATACCGAGTGGTTTTAAAAATCCAATGGCAATTGGAATCATCAATGCATTATAGAAAAATGCCCAAAATAAGTTCTGTTTGATATTGCGATAAGTCTTTTTACTGATTTTTAATAGTGTTATGAGGCCTTTCAGATCATCTCTCATTAAAATAACATCAGCAGAATTCATGGCAATATCTGTTCCACTATGAATACTAACACCAATCGTTGCTTCACTTAAAGATGGTGCATCGTTAATTCCATCCCCTACCATCATCACTTTTTCGTTTTGCTCTTTCCATGTGCGAATCATTTTTGTTTTCTCTTTTGGCATGACACCAGCAATCACATGCGTAATTCCTAATTTTTTGGCAATGACAGAAGCTGTTACTTCATCATCTCCGGTTAACATGACAATTTCTTTACCCTCTTCTTGTAGTGTATGAATTGTCTCTTTGGCATCTTCACGTACAATATCTGATACTCCAAATAAAGCAACTGCTTTCTTTTCAATAAAGACATATACTAAACTATTTCCTTTCTTCGTCCATGTTTCTTTTTCTTGCTTGTATTTTTCTTCTATTTTTAATTTAGAAAATAGTTTTTGATTTCCAACATAAATTTCTTTACCATCGATGACACCAGATAATCCAATTCCTGCGATATTTTGGAATTGTTCTACTTCTTTTTTATGAATCTGTTGTTGTTCTAGTTCTATAAGAAAAGCATTGCGAATCGGATGTGTTGATTTTTCTTCTAGACTACCAACCATGGATAGTAATTCCTGTACATTCATATTCGTAACCATATGTGAAATACGTAAATTTCCATAGGTTAATGTTCCTGTTTTATCAAAGATAATTTTATCTACTTTATGGGCATTTTCTAATGTTTCACTGGTCTTAATTAAAATACCTTGTTTAGCACTCGTTCCCATACTAACGACAATAGCTAGTGGGGTTGCAAGTCCTAAAGCACATGGACAAGCAACAACTAAAACGGTTACAAAAGAAATCACTGCTTCTGATAACGGATATCCAAGTAATAAATAACCAAAGAGGGTTAAAATTGCAATAATAATAATGGCTGGGACAAAATAACCACTGATGGTATCGGCTATACGAGCAATTGGGGCTTTGGTATTGGTTGCTTCGATGACTAAATTAACAATTTCTGATATTGTGGAATCTTTTCCGATGCGTTTTGCCTCATATTCTAAGTATCCATCATAGTTCATACTTCCTGCCACAACAGAACTTCCTTTTTCTTTTGTGACTGGTTTTGATTCTCCTGTCACAAAGGACTCATCAACATGGGACTTACCACTTGTAACAACCCCATCAACAGCTAATTTCATTCCTGGTTTGACAATTAAGATATCGCCTACTTTCACTTCATCAATGGTTACTTCTCGTTCTCCATGTTCCGTTAAGAGTAGTGCGCTCTCAGGTGTTATTTGAACTAATTCTTGAATTGCTTCTTTCGTTTTTGCTTTACTTCTATCATCTAATAAACGTCCCATTTTGACAAAGAAAATAACAATCGCAGCAGATTCAAAATAAAGATGATGAACGGCACTTGTATCCACTAAAAATACCTGTAATAAGCTGTAACAGCTATATAAAAAACTACTAAAGACACCAATGGTAACCAGAGTATCCATATTTGGTGTTTTATGGATGATATTTTTGATACCACTTTGGAATAGATCTCTTCCATAAAAGAGAAATGGAATGGTCAATAATAATAAAGTAATTCCATATACTTTAGGATATAAATCCATATTCAAATATGTTAAGGTTGGAAGACCAACCATATGCGCCATAGAAATATATAAAAGAATGAGTGCTAGAATTAAGAAGATATAAAATGACTTAGGAATTCCTTGTTCTTTCTCTTCTTTTTTTGGATCATAGACACCTAGACTTTCAAATCCAGAATCTTCTACCATCTGTTCGATATCAGAAATAGATAGTGTATCTTCATATACAATCTTTGCTTGTGCAAGAACTAAATTCACAGTTGCACTCTCTATTTTTTCTTGTTTATTTAAATATTTTTCCAAACCGTTAGAACAAGCACTACAACTCATTCCCCCAATTTTCAAAATAACTTGTTTCATGATCTCACCTACTATTAGTATATCAAAAAAAAGAAAGAATTTAAAACTCTTTCTTCAAATAGATTCTCTGAAAAAGGAAGAAATTTTAATATTCAGTATATCAAATTACAAGAAAGACCCCTAACAGTATTATGCGATTTATCACTCCATTCACTTTTTTATATTAGCTTCCAAACAAAGTCTGATATATGCTATAATGGTGTATGAAATAAGTTTTTTGGAGGCGTATATGGGCTTAGAAGAATTAAAAAAAGAATATGAAAAGATGCAACAAGTTTATGGAGATCAATCATTGAAATCAATTAACTTTGGTGGATGTGATAAAAATCCAGATATATGCTTCGTTTTTATGAACCCAACATCAAAAAATATTGCTTCTGATCCGTCTTGGAATGGTATTAGAGCTCCATGGATTGGAACAAAAAACATTTGGGACTTATTTGTTGCAACGAATCTATTTGATATTGATATATATAATGAAATTAAAAACAAAAAATCAAGTGAGTGGGATGAAGAATTTGCTGAAAAAGTATATAACGAAGTGAAAAAAAATAAAATCTTTATCACGAATTTAGGTAAATGTACACAACTTAATGCTAGGCCTATTCCAAATACAGTATATAAACAATATCTAAGTTGGTTAGAAAAAGAGATAGAAATAATCAATCCTAAAGTAATCATTTTATTTGGAAACCAAGTTAGTACAGTTTTTCTTAACGAAAAAATATCAGTTTCACAATGTCGAAAAAAAGAATTTATAAAAAAAATCAATGGAAAAGAATATAAATGTTATTCCATATTTTATCCAATTGGTAATGGGAGATTTAATATTAATAAATCCATAGAAGATATATTATGGGTGAAAGAGAATATTCTAAAAAAATAACTCAGATTCAACACTGAGAGTTTATATATTTTCTCCTCCTCTTTTTTTATACTTTAAAATTCTTGATTTTCTAACAAAAAAAGAAAGAATTTAAAACTCTTTCTTCAAATAGATTCCCTTGGAAACAAAATAAGAACCTACAAATAGAATCACCATTACAATAGAGAGTAATAAGATTCCATATTGATTAAAGAACTGAATAAAACCAGTGAGTGCAGTTGGATTAATTTTTACACGGTTTATTAGGTAACCTACAAGTCCACTGACTGCAAATACACCTACAAATAAACCGATTCTACCCTTTTCTGTTCCGAATTTATAGATGAGTGGATACATAAATGATTGGAGTAAAACAAGAGCAAATAATCCTCCAAATATCATTGGAAATACTTCATCAAAATGAAATGAATGATTGACTGTACCAACAAGAAATGAAAGTAAAAATGTAATCAATACAGTTCCTATCATAAGTAATAGACTAGTCACATATTTTGCCAGTACAATCTTTTTTCTAGACAGTGGTAAAGTAATCGCATAAGTATTCCATTTATTATAATCATCATAACTAAATGTTGTGATAAAAATCATGATGCTAATAAAGATTGGAATAAAATAAATGATATTACTTTCTTTCGCAAAAAATGCAAACACAAGAATCATCAATAAAAAATATTTTAAATTATTTTTCATAATCAATAAATCTTTTTTGATTAGACCTAGCATGATTTTACCCCCTTAATTGTAAGTATCATTAATTCTTCTAATGTAATTGGATCAATCACCATATTCTTATATTTTTTCAGTATTTTATCTTTCTCTTTAATAAGCATTTCACATTGATACTTTCCCTTTTTATAATATAAATAATCTTTAGGATCTACTTGTTCAAACTCTTTTAAACCACATTTTAAAATACCATAATCATTTTGTAGAATATTTCTTTCTTCTTGTAATACGATTTGTCCTTGATCTAAAAAAATAATATAGTCAGAAATATGTTCTAGATCACTAGTAATATGTGTTGAGAATAAGATCGTATGTTGTTCATCTTGAATAAACTCTAAAAATAAATCTAATACTTCATTTCTTACAACAGGATCTAAACCACTGGTTGGTTCATCTAATATCAATAAAGATGGATGATGAGAAAGTGCGGTAACAATTTCTAGTTTCTTTCTCATTCCTTTGGACATTTCTTTTATCATTTTATTTTTTGGCAATTGAAATCGCTTTAAATAATCAAAAAATAATGTTTGATCCCAAGTCGAATAAATATCTTTCATAATCAAATGAATATCATTGGCAGTCAATAATTCAGGAAAAAAAGATTGATCTAGGACAACACCAACATGTTCTTCTTTCATTTGAATATCTCCCGAATCAGGATGAATAATTCCTAGCATTGACTTCATCAATGTTGTTTTACCTGCACCATTTTCTCCAATTAAACCAATAATCATTCCCTTTGGAATAGAAACCGTTAATGGTCCTAATTGAAAATTTTGATACTTCTTTACAAGTTGATTAATTTGAATCACATTGTTCATTTTTCTTCACTCCCATACATGAATTCGAAAAGATCGATAATTTCATCTTTTGAAATTTGATAACAGTGACTAATATCAATGATCTTAGAAAGATAGGTTTCTATTTCTTTTTGCTTTTGTTCCTTTAATAATTCCATATTTTTTGGTGCGACAAAAGTACCCTTTCCTTGTCTAGAAATAATATAACCTTCTTTTTCAAGTTCATCGTACGATTTTTTTATGGTCATGACACTAATTTTGATATCTTGAGCTAGACTGCGAATAGAAGGAAGCGCTTCATTTTCTTCTAATTCACCACTCATAATCTGTTCTATGATTGCATTTTTAATTTGCTCATAAATAGGAACAGAACTACTATTACTAATCACTAATTTCATGATATCACCTCAACTGTTATACACAGTATATAACAGTATATGACAGTTGTCAATAAAAAAGAAATAGATTTCTCTATTTCTTTTGTTCCAATGTAATCGTTATAGCGCTATTTCCTAATATACTAGCAAGATTTTCAGCATTTTCTACATATCCTACTCTCGTATATCGATAAGTAGTAGAAAAGGAATCATAAAATAATACGAGACAATTATTTCCATAAATCATCAAATCTCCATTTTGAATCATCCCAATGTTTTCTTCATTCGTAGAAAATGAAGTATCAAAATAATAGTATTTCTCATTACCATTTAATTCATTCATCTCTAATGTCAGAGGAAGCATACGAACAAGTTCTCTTGCTGTCTCATTATCTTCTAACACAACTGTATAAGCTGTATGATTTACCGTCATATTTAATCTGATATTATCACCTTCTTCTTGTTTCTGCTTGATTTTATTTATATCTTTTGTTGTACTTTTATGATGCTTATTAGAAAGAATTATAAAACTCATTATGAAGACAAGCGCTAATAATATAAATATAATAATGTATTTTATTTTCATACTAGTTTTTCTTTTCCATTTCTCTATGTACTTGTTTCCATTTTTTTAATTTTTCTAAACGCTCTTTTAATTTGATTTCACTACCATATTTACCTGGTTGATAATATGTTCTACCAACTAAAGATGGTGGAAGGCACTCCATTGTCGTTAATTTATTGTCATAGTCATGAGCAAACTGATATCCTTTTCCATAGTCCAATTCTCTCATCAGTTTGGTTGGAGCATTTCTAATAACAAGGGGAACAGGTTCAGCAATTGTCTCTCTCGCATCTTTACTAGCAAGCATGTAAGCGACATCACAAGCATTAGACTTAGGTGCTAAAGACATGTAGATCACTGCCTCTGCAAGATGGACATTACACTCTGGCATTCCAATAAAATGACAAGCATGATAGACATTGATTGCGACATTTAAAGCATTCGTATCTGCAAGACCAATATCTTCAGAAGCAAATCTAGTAATTCTTCTGGCAATATAAATTGGATCTTCTCCCCCTTCTAACATACGGGCTAACCAATAAACAGCTGCATCGGGATCACTATTACGCATCGACTTATGGAGTGCAGAGATAATGTTATAATGCTCTTCACCATTTTTATCATACATTAATGTCTTTTTTGTAAAACACTCTTCTATTGTATCTTCAGAAATATGAATGATTCCATTTTGATCCACATCCCCATTAATAACTAACATATCTAAGCTTGTCAAAGCACTTCTCGCATCTCCATTGGCAAAATTCGCAATCATTTTTAAATCATCTTCTGAAATATCAATTTTAAGATTGCCAAATCCTCTTTCATCATGTAATGCTCTTTTTAATAGTTCTAAAATATCATCACTTGATAATTCTTTTAAGACAAAAACACGACATCTAGAAAGTAAAGCGTTATTGACTTCAAAAGATGGATTTTCGGTCGTTGCCCCAATTAATATAATAGAACCTTTCTCGACAAATGGTAAAAAGGCATCTTGTTGAGCTTTATTAAAACGGTGGATTTCATCGACAAAGACAATCGTCGTCACTCCTAATTTTTTATTTTTTTCTGCATCTTCCATGACTTTTTTAATTTCTTTAATTCCAGAAGTCACAGCCGAAAAATTAATAAATTGTGATTGAGTAACATGAGCAATAATACGGGCTAATGTCGTTTTTCCAACTCCCGGAGGGCCCCAGAAGATCATCGATGGAACATGATCGCTTTCTATCATTTTACGGAGAATTTTATTCTCTCCTAGAAGATGTGTTTGACCTACAAATTCACTTAAATCTCTAGGACGCATACGAGATGCGAGTGGTTCATTCATAGGTTGTTCAAATAAAGATGTCTGTTCCATAACGCAATCTCTCCTTTCTATTTTTGAATCATACGAATTGGTTTTCCATCTAACCATGCATATAAATTTTCAAAAGTCATTTGGGCTCTTTCTTCCAAGGATTCATCTGTCGCATACCCAATATGAGGTGTCACAATAAAATGTGGACATGCAAACAGTGGATTATCTTTAGATAGTGGTGGTTCTTGCGAAAACACATCACTTGCTGCACCAGCAATAAAACGATGATCTAATGCTTCTTTTAAGGCTATTTCATCGACAATTCCACCACGGGCTGTATTGATAAATACTGCGCTCTTTTTCATTTTCATAAAAGCATCTCGGTTCATCATATGTCTCGTCTTTTCCGTCAAAGGACAATGTAATGTCACAATATCAGAACGCTCTAATAATGTATTAAAATCTACTTGTTCATCAATAGATTCACATTGTACAACGCTAGGATTCGTACAAATTACATGACAACCAAAACATTTACAAAGGAAAGCAACTTGTTTTCCAATCGTTCCAGCTCCGACAATACCGACCGTCTTTCCATATAATAAATGGCCAATCAAACCATCTTTTGTTTCTCCATTTCTAAGACAAACTTCTACTTCTTTGGTATTTCTCAGTAATTGAATCATAAAACTTAATGTCAATTCTGCAACTGCCTTTGTCGCATATCCCGAAGTATTACACACCACAATACCTCTTTCATGAAGTGTAGTAAGAGGAAGATGATCTACGCCTGTAAATGCGACATCTACCATCTTTAATTGATCTGCTTGATCAATTACTTCTTTAGAAAGTGGCATATTTGCAAGCATAAAAACATCAGCATCATGACATCTTTCTTTTAATACGTCTAAATCATTCGTCTTCTCATAAGATAAAAACTGGTGACCCAATGTTTCTAATTTCTTTCTTTGCTGTTCTAAAAAAGAATCAGAAACACCTAAACTTTCTAATAATACAATCTTCATATTCCAATGCTCCTTTTCTTTTATTATACAATAATTAAATACAAAAAAACTAGAGGCTCTAGTTTTTTTCTCTTCCTACAAATTGTTCTACACGCATATGTAAGTTATATTTTTTTCTCAACTCTGCAATTTCTTCCATCATTTCTGTTTTATGATGTTGATCCAAAGCTTCTTGATTTTCCCATCGATCAATTAACAATACTGTTTCTGGGTCATCCATAGGAAAGAAATATTCATATTTTAAATTTCCTTCTTCATTTCTAATTCTTTCAACTAAACCACTTGATACCATTTCGGAAGCAAATTTCTTAGCACTTCCATTAACCCCTGTATAATAAATATTAATTGTTAAATTCATATGATTCCTCCTTTAATAATTACTTTGATACACCTTTATTATATCTCACTTTTGTCTCAAATAAAAGATTAGAGTATTCTCTAACTTTTTTGAATATTTTTTAGCCATCTATTTGCTTTTACAATCATCCAAATCGACATTACAACATTAATAAAAATTACGGCAAATCCACTCCATGATATCATCAATAATTTAAATTCACTATCATTCCTTCCAAACTCATATATCATTGCAACTTCTAAAGAAATCATCGATATCATTGCAACAGTAAAATTAATACATTTATTCGCTATCATAACAGGACTATGATTTTTGCGATATTTGATCATATGCACAATTGCATGGATCATTAAGTAAAAATCATATAAAGCCATAATATAAATTAAATAGCCTGGATATTGTACCGTTTCATTTTCATGAATCATTAATATAATCATACCATCTAGTACAATATTCAATAGTAAAATAACTACACCAGTTGTTTTTAATTTTTGATATTCTTCTTTTAACTGTTTTCTAAAAGAATCATTCTTAACACTACGTACCAATGATATCTTCATAAAACAAAGCATTAAGTAATATATCGCAAATGTAATAAACCAAAAAGAGTGATAAAAAATGCCAGTAATTAATTTAAATAAGCCATAGATCAAATTCATAATTCCCGAAACATATAACATCACGGTTGTAATCTGTTTAGAATGGTTTTGGTATAAATGATATAATTTATTCTTCTTTTTTACGTAATGAATACTATATTTACAAGCTTTATAAAACCAAATACAAAATAAAATGAGAGAATAAGTCGATAAAGTATAACTAATATAAGATAAGGGTGTTTCTTTAAGATGAAACCAAAACACATAAATTAAAAGACCAAAACCAAGACAAAAAAAGAAAGCAGATAACACTTTGTTTGGAAATAAAATACGATAAACCATTTTTTTCATAATTACACCTACCTAAACAAGCAATACACGAAAAAGGAGATACCATCTCCTATTTTTTGTTATCTTTTAAATAAGAATAGATTGGGTAGTCGAAAACACAGATGAGTAAACCCACGATTCCAATCACAATTCCAAGTAATAAATCTGTTTGACTTGGTGTCTCAACCATTACTTTACTCATACCAAATCCCATAATGAGTGCTCCAACTACACCAATCACCCAAGTAAGTACAATATCCCATTGAATTGGAGTATGTTCTTTTTTAGGATGATTAGAACGATACACTGGAATAATGCATAATAAAATGAAAAATCCAATAACAGATACAACCACACCTACTTGAAACAAATTCCATTCTGGAATCAAGGACATACACATTCCGATTGCAAATACAAGCCCACCTGTTGTTCCTAAAATAATTTCTAATAACGTTTCTTTCTTCATAATTCCCTCCACTACTATTTATTTTTTGATTCTTCTTTTAATCTTGCTTTTGCTTCTTCTACAGTTTCTCCATCTTTGGTTAGAAATTGATCAACAAACTTATCTTCTATTTTTTGATAACTACCAACAACCGTATCTTCTAACTTCTTGTAACCTCCAACAACTGCTTTTTCAATTTTTTTATTTGCTTCTACTAATTTTGATTTTGCCATATATTCTCCTTTCTTTTAACACAACACTTGTTTGCTTTTTACAATTTCAGTATAATAAAAACAAGCGAGAAAAACAATCATCAATTTTACGACATTTGTTGGAATAAAGGAGAGAGAACAATGAATACGCCAAATAATAAAAGAAAAAAAGAATCACAGAAAAAAATACAAAAAGTGTTTATTCAACTGATACAGTCTAAAGAAATTCATCAAATTTCTGTCACTGAAATTTGTGAACGAGCCAATCTCAATCGTTCTACTTTTTATGCGAATTATTTAGATATTTATGATTTAGCTAATAAAATTACAGAACAAATTGAAGAAGATGTATCTATGTTATACCAAGAAGAACGAGAAACAAGAAACAATACCAATAACTATTTAAAACTATTTCAACATATTAAGGAGAATCAAAATCTTTATAAAACTTATTTTAAATTAAATGGAGAAAGCCGTTTTATCATTAAAGAATATGATACAAATCTTTCAAAGCTCATATACAACAATCAATACATTGACTATCACTTTGAATTTTTTATGTCAGGATTAAATGCGATTATCAAGAAATGGTTAGAGAATGATTGCAAAGAAAGCCCTGAGATAATCGATCAAATATTAAAAGATGAATATAAAAATAAGAATATCAAGTCTATCTGATATTCTTATTTATGATTCCTTCTCAAAAAAACTATTTGAATACACTTTCTTTTGAGTTTACTTCCTCAAGTCTTCTTAAATATGTTTCTTTTAATTCTGGATACAACTGGAAAAACTGATCTATATTGATACCATTATTTTTCCATTTTATAACTTTAGGTATTAAGTCACTGTTATCTTTAGGAATAAAATCTGGTCTATCAGGAAATAAATACAGTTTGATTTCTCCTTGATCATTGAACTCTTTCAACTTTTCAAACACATGATCAATGCGTTCTTCACGGATGACCTCTTCATCATATTCGCTCACCACTTCCGCTGACCATCCTGTTTTTTCTGATATAAAGTTTTTACCAGACAATGTATATAAAGAACCAGACATATGAAAGATTTCTTCAAACATACCTTCTTTTCTTTCCACTAATATCACAGGACTTTCTTTTGTACCAGCTCCACTTAAAGAATAATAGAGATCACATCCTTTATCACTAATAAAAATTGTCGCAATTGCTTTCGATAAAGCACCATATACCCATGATTTGCCATGAGAACTCATATTTTTTTTAATTATTTTTAAGCCTTGCTGTGTACTGCCATGATACACATATCTTGATTCTTGTTCCATATGTTGCCTTCTTTCATTATAAAATAATATACACCTATTATCACACATGCATTTACTTCTAAAAGAAAAAGAGTTTTTAAAACTCTTATTCACTTCTAAGAGACTCAACTGGGTCTTTTTTACTTGCTAATCTAGCAGGGATTAATCCAGCGATAATTGTCAGTAACATACTAATCATAATTAATATAATACCGCCAACAATTGGTAAACTACTTAAACTTTCTACTCCTGCTAAATGGGCAATAATCATATTAATTGGAATATTGAGAAGAACGGTAACACCAATCCCAATCACACCAGCTGTGAAACCGACAATTAATGTTTCAGCATTAAAGACACGACTGATATCTTTCTTACTTGCTCCAATCGCTCTTAAAATACCAATTTCTTTGGTTCTTTCTAGAACAGAAATATAAGTAATAATACCAATCATAATACTTGATACAACAAGGGAAATGGATACAAAACCAATTAATACATAACTAATCATATCGACAATATCAGTCACGGATGACATTAACATTCCAACAAGATCATTATAGCGGATGACATTTTCTTCTTTTCCATCTGTTTCTTGTTGCTTGTTATAATTTTCTATGATTTGTTTGATTTCATCTTTGGATTCAAAGTCTTTAGCATAGATATTAATCGCACTTGGACTTTCTAAATCAACTGCCCCCAAATCATGCATAACACTGTCATAAGTCGCATTTGCCTGTTCACGATAACGTAATACCACATCAGCAAGCTCATCCGCTGATAGAGAATATAAATACTGTTGTTGAGCAGGTGTTAAGTTTTCCATACTAAATTCTTCGTTAGAGAAATCAAGACCTGTTAGAACATTTGTCTCTGGATTTTCTTTTTGCTCTTTGACAATCTCACTTTCGTTGATTTTTTCTATCACATGTTTTTCTAATGCATCTGTATATAAAACACCACCTGTTGTCGATACCGCTCCTGACCATTCCTCATTTGGTTTCACGATTCCAACAATTTTAATTTCATCACTATTTTCTAATTTTTCTTTTAAATAGTTTTCATCATCTCTTTTATCGATCCAAATACCGTTTACTTTTTCATAATAATCTGTATTTAATAACACTTTATAAGTAAGGCCAATTAAATCATCATAGTCATAAGTAACTTCTTCTGTTTTAATTTCTTCTCCATTACTTATTTTTTGATAGAATTGTTCTAATTCACTTTGATCTTTTAAACCAAGTGCATATAACACATAATCACTGATCTGATTGTTTTTATCCACTAATAGAACCACTTCATTGTAATTAGATGGCATTCTTCCACTGATGACTTGATACATATTATTATTGATTTTATTATTTTCAAATAGTTTAGAAAAAACATCCCCTAATACAAAACTAGTAGAACTTGCTCCAGAATTATCAAAGCCCATACTCTGTAATACCGTATTGGGATTTACTTGGACAACTCCATCAGAAGTATCTCCTTTAAACAACTGTAAGTTTAAATTATAACTATAATCAATCGCTGTCATATAATCTTTGATATTACTTTTGTCACTTTCTAAATAATTCTTAAATTCTTTTAAATTATTAGACGTGACTTTACTACTGATTAACGATAACATATCTGTCATTGTGTTATTAGAATAAATTTTATCTAGACTTCTATTTTCTTTCTTTTTTACTTCTTCTGTATGTTCAGAAATGGCAGATGTCAAATCCAAAGAACTTTCTTGGATTGTCAGTGGATAAGAAGTAAGAGTTTCTTCCTGTACTTTTGAAATATAATGACTAACTCCACTAGAAAGAGATAAAATTAAAGCAATTCCAATAATACCAATACTTCCAGCAAAAGCAGTTAATAATGTACGCCCTTTTTTGGTCATTAAATTATCAAGTGATAAAGAAAGCGCTGTTTTTAAATTCATCGATGTTTTTTTATTTTTCTTTTTCCTTGTTTCTAATGATTCTCTCTTTTCTTTCTCCTCGTCGTATGGATTGGAATCATGAGTTACTTTTCCATCTTTTAATTCGATAATACGAGTGGAATATTGATGTGCTAAATCGGGATTATGGGTTACCATAATCACTAATTTATCATTGGCAACTTCTTTGATTAATTCCATAATCTGAATACTCGTTTTGGTATCTAAAGCACCAGTTGGTTCGTCTAAAAGTAAAATATCTGGATTATTTACAAGAGCTCTAGCAATCGCTACACGTTGCATCTGCCCTCCTGATAATTGATTTGGTTTTTTATGGATATGATCTTCTAGACCTACTTTTTTTAATGATTCGATTGCTCTTTTTCTTCTCTCTTTTTTAGAGACACCACTTAACGTAAGTGCAAGTTCAACGTTTGCTAAAACAGATTGATGGGGAATTAAATTATAACTCTGGAAAACAAATCCTACTCTGTGATTACGATAAGTGTCCCAGTCTCTGTCTTTATACTTCTTAGTACTAATTCCATTAATTACTAAATCTCCAGAAGTATATTGATCTAATCCACCAATAATATTTAATAGTGTTGTCTTTCCACTTCCACTCGGTCCTAAAATAGAAGCAAACTCATTTTTACGAAAATCAAGACTAATTTCATCTAAAGCAACTTGCTTAAAACTATCTGTTTGATACACTTTATGAATCTTTTTTAATCTAAGCACAGACATCTCTCCTTTTCTAATCAATCTCTTTGATTATGATTTATGATACTACTCAAAATTTTACCACATTTTCTTTTCTCATACAATCACATCACGCATCATAAAGTTGAATATCAATGATATCACCTAATTTAATTTTCCTTTTATCCTGTAATATAAAATACTCTGAAACAAGATCTAATCTTCTTATTTTTCCTACAACACTTAAGTAAGTACCACCTTGTTTTTTAAGATCTTTGACAAAATAAGTAATCATTACTTCTTGATTTTTATGACAATTCCATATCAATGCAAATTTCTGATTTAACAATTCTTGTTCTTCACTTGACAGTTCTATTTTCTGATTGACCATTCTACTAGTCTCTCTAATTTTATCTTCATAACCAGTAAGGGCAGAAAAAGGAGCAAAAATAGCTGCTCTTTGAGATAATGGCATCTGTGGTCTTTTTTTAGAAATATGATGGGGTAAGTGAATGATATCTTCATAATTAAGCATGATGACCACCTATTTGTACGTTTCTCTCTTTGGTAGTTGCTCCTTCTTTTAAATTCATTCCTTTTAAAATCGCATTCTTTCCATATTTTTCTTTCATATTTAATAACACCTCTTGTAAGATTCTCTCTTCTTGTTCTTCTTTTTTCTCTTGATCAATTCGCTTGCTTTGTACTTCTACACTCGTAAATAATTCCAACTGCTCGTAATGCGCTTTCTTGTTTTCTAGTTCTTCTTTTGTGACATGAATGGCGCTCATATGAATTCTTTTTATGAGTAAATAACGATTGGTAATTTGTTCAAAGAGTGTTATCATCTGTTTCATAATTTCTTTAGAAGATGATGTTTTATGAGAAATATGAATGGTGCCATGGGTGTGTTTGGGAATCTTACGACCGTACATATCTGTTACAACTTCTCCATTATAGGGAATATTGCGATCTGTGATGTTTTTAATATCATAGCCAATCGTCAAAGTTAATTGATCTGTCACTAATTTTTTAGATACTAAATCAAGGGCTAGTAAATCTGCCATTTCTCGTACAATTAACTTTGCTTTTTCATAAGTATAGGGGCAGGATAATACTTGACCTGAATGAATACTTTTAGAAGTAGGTTTATAATTTTTGATAGATTTCATCGTACATGGTTCATACCCCCAAGCATGATCGATCAAAATTTCCGCATTAACTCCGAATAGACGATATAATAAATCTTCATTTTCGATAGAGCATCTCGCAATATCTCCCATCGTATCGATGTGGTATTGATGTAATTTATTGGCAATTCCTCTTCCTACTCGCCAAATATCCGTAATCGGTTGATGACTCCATAATTCTTTACGATAAGTCATTTCATCTAACTCTGCAATTCTTACTCCATAAGCATTAGGCTTTTGGCGTTTGGCCACAACATCCATTGCTACTTTAGCGAGAAAAAGATTACTTCCAATTCCTGCGGTTGCAGTAATTCCTGTTTCTTCGTACACTTCTTGAATCAGATTGGTAACAAATTCTTTTGCAGTCAATGAACCATATTTTAAATAATTTGTAATATCACAAAAAACTTCGTCGATCGAATACACAAAAATATCTTCTGGAGCCATATGTTTTAAATAAATATTGTAAATCCTAGTAGAATATTCCATATAATAAGCCATTCTAGGGGGAGCAATGATAAAATCTAACTCTTTTTTTAAATCTTCTTTTAACTCTATATCGTTGTAAGATTTACCAGTAAAAGATCGATAATGTTTTTTTCTTTTTCGTTGGTAATTGATTTCTTTTACTTTTTGTACGACTTCAAATAGTCTTGCTCTACCTCCCAGTCCATATTGCTTTAAAGAAGGACTAATAGCCAAACAAATGGTCTTTTCTGTTCTAGAGGAATCAGCAACAACTAAATTGGTCGTTAAGGGATCTAATCCTCTTTCGACACACTCTACTGAAGCATAAAAACTTTTTAAATCAATACATAAATAAACAGGTTCCATTTCTACCACCACTCTTATTTTAACACAAACATTTGTTCGTTGAAATAACTTTTTGATGTTTGGTAAAACTTTACAAAAAAAGATTATCAGCTCTGATAATCTATTTTAATTGTAAACCGTCTTTAAAGGCTTCTCCTACTCTTCCTGTTACTTTATAGTATCCATGCGTATATGGATCAAAGGCAATGGCATTTACTTTTTCAATATCTACTTGTCCATCTGTGAAAACATGTTCATCAGCGGTGACATTCACTACTTTACCAATGACACCACAACCGTATTCATCATCTTGATATTCGATAAATTCACATTCCATACATAATGGAAATTCATTGATAATTGGAGCATCTACATGTTCAGAATGGGTGTAAGTAAGTCCACTCTTTTCAAACTTATCTGGTGTGTTATTTCCTGATACAATGCCAAAATAATCAGCTTCTTTGACATGATCCACATCGGCAATACTCACTGTAAATGCTTTCCTCATCTTCATATTTTTTACTGTCTTATGGGTTTCTGTTAAATTTAATATGACTTGATTTCTATCTAACATCGTACCCCAAGCAGCATTCATAACATCGACACTACCATCTTCATTATATGTCGCAATCATTAAAACTGGCATTGGAAAAATAGCTTCTGTTGTCTTAATATCTTTTCTCATATCATCACCCTTTCTTATTTCTAGTATATAAAAGTATATGATTTATCTTTTACAATTTTAATATACTATGAGAAGTATATTTTGTAAAGTGCTCTTCTATCGTATTTTGATATCTTCTGATCGACACTATTTTTCTATCTACGATTTGTTTATGAAATAAAGATTTGACATGTAATATCTGGATCTAATAACTCAGAAAACTTCTTTCCATCTTCTTTTGTGCCAACAATACTTCCATAATGGATTGGAACAGCAATCTTAGGATGAATCTGATTAACAAGACGAGCAGCTTCTTCATAAGTCATCGTATAAGTACCACCTACTGGTACAAAAGCAACATCACATCTTACTTTTTTATTTTCCTCTGTAATATCCGTATCTCCTGCTATATAATAAGTAATTCCATCTAATATGATCAAATATCCTACCCAACCGTATTCTTTCTTATGGAATGCTTTATTGGTATTATAAGCAGGAATCGTATGCACCTCGATTCCTTTTACTTGATAAGTTTGATTCGGTTCTACAAGAATCATCTGTTCTATCTGAAAACCATGATTTAATAACTTTTCTTTTAAATCCATTGGTGCGACAACAACAGTATCCCTCTTTACTACCCTCTTTAAATCTTCTTCTGAATAATGATCATAATGATCATGTGTAATAAAGACAATATCCGCATCATTATAATCTTGCTTTATTTGAAATGGATCAAAATAAATCGTCCTATCTCTTTTAATACGAATACTACTATGACATAACACTTGTATTCCTTCTAACATAAATAACTCTCCTATCTATAAATTTATTATACAACAAAATAAAAACACTATTTATGATCTTTCCATTCATGATATAAAATATCTTTCAAAACCAACATGGCCTCTAATTCATTATAGTGGTATTCTTGTTGTAATTCATGAAACAACCTACGAATTTCTTTCGCATACTTTGGAATATTCACTTCACTTTGATATCTTACTAAAATGGGATACTTCTTTCCCCAAGCATTCGTCCAATCAATTTTCCCGTCTGTTTTCTCATCTGAAGTTTCAATGACGTGTTCTATTTGACATAACTGAGAATAAATTTGATCTAGTGGTAATTGATAAAGGCGTGCTAGTTTTTTTAAGTGATCAAGGTTAGGAATCGTCTCACCTGTTTCCCAATTAGATATTGTCTGCCTACGAACCCCTAACTTCTCTGCAACCATCTCCGGTGATAAACCAGATTTCTTTCTCGCTTGCAATAAATCATTTCCTAAACTCATATCATTCCTCCCTATTTTTTCCTTTTCTTTCTCTCTTTTTCTTTGGCTTTGATCAGTAATTTCGCATGTTCGATGTAAATACTGTGTGCCATCTTCCAATCTTTCATATGATGATAGAAACAGAGAAACAAGGAAAAGTAAACGATCACAAAAAGAAACTTTCCATAGTGATGCGTTGGATATGTAAAAAGAATTAAGAAAAGTAAAATGACTCCCCACAGTGTGAAAATAGCATAGTATAAAAATTTGTTTTTTGCGACAACAGAGAAATATTTCAATCTCAAATCGTATTTACGATCCAATTGTTCAAATAAAAAAGAAATCATCATTGTAATGATAAAAACCAAAAACAATGTCACTACCAGGTTCATAGTATCGTCTTCCTTTCATACAAACCATTTATTTTTTTAACTCATGCGATAATGTCCAACAATATCTTTTCTAATTTCTAATATATCTTCTTCATAATTACTTTGATAATTACTAATATGATGAATAATAAATGGAATTCCTTTTTGATTCCTCTTATCTGATATCATTCCTATATGGTTTTCAAAAACAACAATATCTCCACCTTGCCACGCTTCTATTTTGGTAATATCCGTTGTAAGACGAATGGCGTGATGTTCAAAATAGACTTTTAGATTACGAACTCTCCGGAAATCAATATCTTTGTCAACGATATCAATACCATAATCATCTGGATGGGAAAGAATATCTTCGTAGACTAATTTTCTTAAATCATATCCTGCTCCTTTTAATCCAAAAGCAACGACATCAGTACATACTCCGTATTCATCATCTGGATATCCACCGACATAGTATTTACTTTTATATTTTGGTTTCGTTGCGATATATTCCTTTACACTATTTAAAATATCAGTCTGATCATCGATCCCATCTTCATCACGATCCATCTTACTTTGATAAGTGGGAATAGAAAATTGTTCATTACTATACCTTTTATGTGGAATATAGTTATAGCGATACAAAAGAAAAACCACTACAAAAAGAAACAACGCAAGCAAAAGAGAGACAGTAAGACAGATGAGAAATCGTTTGTTTGTCATTTGAAACTTCTTTTTCAAAACATACAAAACAAGGAGAAAAAGAAGAAAAACACCAAGAAATAAAAATATCAACCAATCAATATCACGCATTTAGCCTCCCTCTTTCTATTTCTCTTTTAATGGAAATGTGAGAAGTATTTGTAACTGTTTCTGTTTCTTTCTAGCAAAGATATGACCACCCAATTGTTCTACGAACTCTTTTGCAATCGCTAACCCCAATCCTGTATTTCCTCTTGTTCTAGAAATATCAACCGTATAAAATTCATCAAATATTTTATTGACATCTAATTCCGGGTACAATAATTTATTTTGAAATAGAATTGTCATTTCTTTTCCTACTGTTACTTGAATTTCTAAATCTCCACGACTATGTTTATAAGCATTGCGAATCAAATTATCAAATACTCTTAATAACATCGTTTCATTCGAAATCATAGAAATTTTTCTTTTCGTAGTTTGAAATCGAATCATTCTTTTTGCACTTGAGAAATCATCATAATGATGTGAGATTGATTTTTCAATGACTGCAATGACATTTACAACATCCATTTCTATATTTCCTTCATCAGAAATAATTTTCGCAAATGCAAAGAAAGACTCAATTAATTCTGATAATCTTTGTAATCTTTCTTCTATAATTTTTAAGTTTTTTAATTTTTCTTCTTCTGAACAATCACTTTTTTGTAAAATATCAATATAACCTAACGCAGAAGTAAGTGGTGTTCTAAGATCATGAGAGATATTACGTATCATCTTGGTAAACTGGTGATTTTGATGTTCTACCATACTCTCTTTTTGCTTTACAAGTATGACTTGTTGATTGATTGTTTGGACAAGCTTTTTTATTTCCTTTGAAGAAAATTCTGTATGCACAACTGCATTGGTCTTTTCTGTTAAAACTGTACTCAGTTCTTTTTGTAATCGTCTTAATTCCCTTTGCATGAAAAAAAGATAGCAAGCAAGGATCAATACAATCATACATAACATGATTACAATTAGTCCCATACGCTCACTACCTCTCTATTTAATTTCTGCTTTTTTGAAAGCGTAATATCCAATCAAATTAAATATCACAATATAGCTAAAAGCAAGAATCAGTGTTTGTATTAGATAAGTTGTTGTTGGATTTGATACCAAATTCATTAATACATATTGAAACTCATAACTCAATATCTTATCTACATTTAATTCAAATAACGTAGAGATTCCCATGATTATCATTTGTACTACCATAATGAATGGAAGTGTAATTCCATTAAAAGTTGCAGTTTTACGGAACAAAAATCCAATACAAACTAACAAACTTATTATACCATACATCATTGGTAATTGTAGTACTGTTAGTTTTGTAATTTCTAAAATTCCCGACGAAAAATTACTTCCATTCATCATGAGATTAATCAGATAACTTCCATAATTATTTATGAGAATCAGACCTGTACATAGTAAAAGACAAGTACATAATTTTGCGAAGTAATATTTTTTTCTTGAAATCGCTGAAGATAATGTGTTTTTAACCGTAGAATTAGATAAATCCGTGACAAGAACAATGACTACTACAACAATAAAGAAATAATATAAATTCGCATTGGCTCCCATCTGAGATTGATCTACAGGAAAAGAACCCGTTTCTTTCATAATTTCTCTTGTTTCTTGTAAAGAATTGGTATCATTGATCTTATCTATCGTTTCTTGGTCTTGCATACTGCTTTCTGTCGTATACCCCGTTTGTACGCCAATTCTTCCTGGAGACATTTCATAACAACTAATGGTAGCTAGAAGGAGTATTACAAGCACACAAATATAAAGTGCTTTCCCCTTGAATATGCGATATAAATCTGCTTTGATCATATTAATCATATTCTTCACCACCTTTAATTAAAGTATCAAAATACTCTTCTAACGAAATACCTGATTCGTAGATTGCCATCACATCAACATCGTTTTTAGATAATACTTTATTTACTTTCGCAACTTGATTTAAATAATCGTAAAGTCGAATCTCCTGTTCATCAATTACTTTATAATTCGTTGTATACAGTTCTTTTTCTAAAACAACGGCTGCTTTTTTCGTATCTAATACTTTGATAACAATACATTTACTACACGCTAAATCCAATTCTTCTTTTGTAATTTCTTTTAAAACACGACCCTGTTCAATAAAACAAAAACGATTCGCTAGTAAATATAATTCCGATAATATATGGCTGGAAATTAAAATCGTAATATTATGTTCTTCATTTAACTTTTTAAATGTATCGCGAAGTTCTTTAATACCAATTGGATCTAATCCGTTAATTGGTTCATCTAAAATAATAAAATCAGGGTGATCTAATATCGCAAGAGCAATTCCCAATCTCTGTTTCATTCCCAGTGAGAAATTCTTAAATTTCTTGTTTTTCTGTTTTGTTAAATCAACCAATTCTAGGGCTTTATCAATTTGTTCTTTATCGACAATTCCCTTTTGTATCGCATAGTACTCCAAGTTTTGATAAGCTGTTAATTTCCCAAAAAAAGCAGGATTTTCAATTAAACATCCAATTCTACGTTTTGTTTCTGTTATATCTTCTCCTGATCCAAACAATTCAAATACTCCTTCTGTTTTTGGAGCGAGTGTCGTAATGACTTTCATAAGTGTCGTCTTACCAGCTCCATTACGACCAATTAAACCATAAATATCTCCACGATGAATGGTAATATTTACGTGATCAAGTGCGGTAAATTTTTTATATTTTTTAGTTAAGTTATGTGTTTTTAATACAACTTCTTTCATCTTTATCTCCCTTTCCTATTTCATTATACAAAAAAAGTGTTAAAAAACTCTTAACACAATTCTTAAATTTTTATTAATTTTTCAATTGATAGCCAATACTCCAAATCGTTTTTATGTATTCTTTGTTTGGATTTGCCTTTTTTAATTTATTCCTAATTTTACTAATATGAACATTTAATGTATTCTCATCTGCAGAATCCATAGTATCCCAAACTGTATCAAAAATCATACTCTTAGTAACGACCTGATGATGGTTTCTCATCAATAACTCTAAAATATCAAATTCTATTTTTGATAAATGAAGTTCAACATGATGACAAATCGCTTGATGTGTTTTTTTATTCAGCGATAGATCCCCCACTTGTATCACGTCTTGTGCTTCTTTTTGATTGTTTCTAAGATGAACTTTGATACGAGCTAATAATTCATCATTAGAAAATGGCTTTGTCACGTAATCATCTGCTCCTAATTCGAATAAATTTAGTTTCTTATCAAGATCACTTAAAGCACTTGTGACAATGATTGGAACATCATGAATCTGTTTTAACTCACGAATAATTTCCTCTCCTGACTTTCCTGGTAACATTAAATCCAATAGGATAAGATCTACTGTTTGATCATGGACAAGTAATGCTTCTGTACCAGAATAAGCACTTTTTATTTCATAACCATTTTGTTTTAATAATGTTTTTAGCATTTCATGAATATTTTGATCGTCTTCGATGATTAGTATTGTTTTCATAATTACTCACCCTTATAAAAATAATTCTTGTCTTTTAAATAATTCATATTTTCTTTCACCCATGGATTCATTGCTTTCTTTTTCGTGAGTTTCATTGCTATTTTTTGACCTTGTAGTTGTATTTGTATTTCATCTTCCAATAAACCTTTCTTAAACTGAAAATAATCTATATCGTTCCAAGAAAGAAAAGATCTTCCGATTGCACGATAATTTTGATTGATATCTAATGGAAAAAAAGAAATTCCCAATTCATCAAAATAAAGAAAGAATGGTTGAAATTGATCAAATGATGCGACTGTTACTCCAGGTAATGGCAAGATCCAATTCATTTTTACTTTCGGATGTCCAAATATAATTGCTTTTTCTTTTTTTAATTGATAGATTTGAAGTACTTCTTTGACTTGTTCTTCTAACATAGTTTTCCTCACTTTACTATTTTTTTATAACTTCATTATATCATCTCTTAAAAAATAATAAAAGAAAAAACTAGACGGTTTCAATCTAGTTTTCTATGCTTAGTGGTAGCGACGGGGGGGATCGAACCCTCGACCTTCTGGGTATGAACCAGACGCTCTAGCCAGCTGAGCTACATCGCCATTTCAGTCAACGAATTAATTATAACAAAATCAATGCATTTTGACAATACTTTTTTGAATATTTCTTTTTAAAACAAGTATTTTTCATTATAAAAAAAGCAACAGAACTCTCTGTTACTTTTATGAAACAATTTTTTCGAAGGAGTCACTCCATACATTAGAATCAACTCTACCATTAATACCAGCAACATATTCTCCTTCATTTCCACCACCATATTGCCACATTTGATAACTTCCTTGATAATTACATTGATAATAATATTGTGCTACCCAAGTAACATATGGCTTCACCGCATCGCTAAAATAAGTATTAATATAGTTTTTAGAAGCATAAATACCAACATTAGAATATCCTGCTTGTTTTACTGTATTTACAAAAGTAGGAATAATTGAATCAAAATCACTTGGTGTTAAATGGGTCCACTCTTCAATATCATAATAAACTCCTAAAGCAGGTTGAATATTATATCTTCTAAGTAATGTTACCATCCAATCAGCTTCCATTTTTGCTTCTGTCCCATTTTCCGCATAACTATAAAGATAAACACCAAAAGGTATACCCAAACGTTGTAATTCTCTTAAATTACGTTCAAATTGTGTATCTACTAAAACATCATTAATTGCCATACGTAGAATGACACCATCTACTTTACCTTCTGCTTTTACTGCATCCCAATCAATGACCCCTTGCCAACTGGAAACATCGATAATAAATTTCGCATTACTAGCAATTAACATACCATTAGCATTAAAGTAATATTTCACTCCTTGCAAAGTATGCCAACCAACTGCTCTAGTACCATCTGGTTGCATGTAATATTTATTCCCATTGACCGTGTAAAAGCCATTATATAATGAACCATCTTCGTTGAAATAATATGTCATTCCATTAATTACTTGATATCCTGTTTGCATTTCTCCAGAGTTTTCATCAAAATAGTAATAAACACCGTCTATGCTAAACATTCCAGTACGTCGATTACCATCAACACGACTAAAGAAATAAGTTTTACCATCTAGTACTTTAAATCCCCCACGATATAATGGACCATTTTCTTCAAAATAATAATATTTATCTCCAATCTTCTTTAATCCAGTAATCATTTCGCCAGTATTCTCATCAAAGTAATAGTAATTGTTCGGCGTATCTACTTCAAATAATCCATAACGCATACGTCCATCTACTCTACTAAAGAAATATTTTTTACCATTGATTTCTTTGACACCATTATGAAATAATTTTCCATCACTTTCAAAGTAATAAGTGTATTCCCCAATTTTATGTAATCCTGTTTGCATAATACCTGTTGTCTCATCAAAATAATACATATTTAACGGCGTATCTACTTCAAACATTCCGGTTCTCATTCTACCATCGACACGACTAAAGAAATAAGTATTACCATTTAACACTTTAAATCCATTACGATATAATGAGCCATTTTCTTCAAAATAGTAGTAATATGTTCCAATTTTTTGTAATCCAGTAATCATTTCGCCAGTATTCTCATCAAAGTAATAGTAATTGTTCGGCGTATCTACTTCAAATAATCCATAACGCATACGTCCATCTACTCTACTAAAGAAATATTTTTTACCATTGATTTCTTTGACACCATTATGAAATAATTTTCCATCACTTTCAAAGTAATAAGTGTATTCCCCAATTTTATGTAATCCTGTTTGCATAATACCTGTTGTCTCATCAAAATAATACATATTTAACGGCGTATCTACTTCAAACATTCCTGTTCTCATTCTTCCATCAACGCGACTAAAGAAATAGGTATTACCATCTAGTACTTTAAAACCATCCTTAAATAATCTACCATCTGCTTCAAAATAATATTTAAAATCTCCAATTTTATGTAATCCTGTTACTTTATGACCAGGCTCATCAAAATAATAAGTCTCACCATTTATCACTTGAAATCCTGTTAATTTTACAGAAATAACAGGTGATTCACTAGGTTGTTCCGTTACTACTTGATTATTTGTCGTTGTTTCTTCTGGTACCTCAGGAATTGTTGATTCTGTATATTCAGAATTTGTATTGGATTCATTTGGAGTCTCTACTTTTTCTTGCTCTTGTGATTGTTGGATTGATGTTTCCGGTATTTCACTTACAGTTGCTTTTTCCTCTAACGCATTTACATGAGTTGCTGGAAGAGCAACTAATAAAGTTGTTGCTAAAATCATCTTCTTTCCCATAACTACTCTCCTATCTACAAGGTATTATATCATAACAAATAAAAAAGGCCAAATAAAGCCTTAATCTTGTTGTACATAATTTAAAGTAACTGTTAATGTCTTAGTAGTAACTTCTGGCATAGTAGAAAGACTATCATCCCATTCTACTTTTACTGTTACAGTATTTGTTGTATCTACATCTAATCGTGTTCCTTTGGTTACTCCAGTAACTGAATATGTAATTGCCTCACTGCCACCTTCACCAGGTGTAATTACCATAGAATCTAATACAGCATTTAATGATCCTTTATTTGAAATAGTAATATCATAAGTCATACTATCTCCTGGTTTTTGCAATTCAACATCAAATGTTGCTGTTGTACCTGTTGATGTTGCTGGGGTTCTATTTTTAGCCGTACCAATTGCAGTACCTTCTGTAATAGCAGTAATTGCAACATTCCAACTACTTGTAACCTCAGCTGTTCCAGTAATCTTTAACTGAGAGCTTAAAAGTGCATATCCCGCTGCCATAATTAAAATTGCAACAACTAAAAATCCAATGACGGTATTTTTACCCGCTTTTTTATTCATATTCATACCTCCGTACTTTATACTATCATTGTACCACAATGTATATTATATTTCAAATATTTTTATAATGGGCTTCCAGAATAAAAAAACAAGGTATTATTCATCACCTTGTTTTAATTCATATTTATAAAGTACCTTGTCATGAATTAACATAAACCAAGACTCTTCACCAACCGCTGGTTCGAAATAAAGAATTGGAACATGTAATTCTTCTTCTAGATCAATCATTTCATTAAAGTTCTTAACACTAATTACTTGATATTCACCGAAGTCAACTGGACTTGTAGTCTCAACAATGATATCTCCATATTCCTTTAAGATCTTATCTTTTTGACTCTGATATTCATCTTTCTTAACACCTTTAAATAAATTACGTAATACATAAGCTAAAATTGAAATGGAAATCACAAGCATGATAACACATACAACTAGTTTTCCTGGATTTACTTTCTCAACATAAGTATCAATACCAGAAATATTTTTATTTACAGTCTTATTACTATCTCCAGAAATTGCAAATACATCTTCATTTAATGGAATCTTCATGGTAACTGTTTGTGTGTCATGAAGTGTATTCATGTTATCTTTTAATTCTCCATCAGTAGTTACTTGTAACTCTAATTTTAAATAAGCATCAATTGTAACACCGACTTGTCTCATGAATTCTTTTACGTAATTGTCATAATAATGAAAATCTACCGTAAATTTCTCTTGAATATTGAATGAATTACTATTGTTCACTGTCTTTTCAACGGGATTTGTAACAGGGAACTCTTTTACCCATACTTCTGCTTTTTCACCATCTGGAGTATTATGATATTCTCCAACAATAGATGAAACAATCTTATATTGATATTTTAAATTTAATGGTTTGCTTGCTGAATAAGAATAATTCATCACAACATCAAAATTATTAATTAACTTTGATATATATAATTGATTCATACCTTGAGGATTCTCATCAATAAATTCATTCGGAGTTAAATTTGCTGCATAAGAATATCCCTTTTTAATATTATATGAATAAAGTACATTATCTGTATTTCTTTTACTCTTCCATGAAAGAGAATCAATTCCCATTTTCAAAGATAAGAATAAAAGTATTAATGCAAGAAATATCAATAAGAAACGCATCAGTCTCGTATTTAATATTTCTGTGATATGTCCCTTTTTATCTTTCATTTTCTCACCTATTCCTTTAAGAAATCATAAATTAAAACAGATGGCCATCCGGCATAAGGAACTACAAATGTTACTTTTCCTTTTACCTGTTTTAAAGTAACTAATTTATCATCTGGAGCATTGTTATTATCTCCCTTTGTTTGATATGTAATATTTCCATTTTCATCTTTTATTTTTTTATGAATGCGATGGACAATTGTTCTACCATCAAGAGAATATTGGATAATATCATTTTTCTGTAATGACTTTTTCTCTTTGTTAGACAATTTTTTTACAACGACTGCATCACCACGAGCAAATTTTGGAACCATACTATCTGATACAATTGCAATTGGTCGATAAGTAAAGAATCCAGCTACGAAACAGACAAATACCAATAATACTACCAATAATGGTATTGTTACTTTTGGATTCGACGTTCGTTGTGCTCTTCGAGTTGTTCTAACTGTTACACGTTTTGATAGATCATTCATGTAATTAACACTAATAAACATAATTACATAAGTCGATAACTCTAAAAGTCCTGTAACGAACCAATCTAGATCTGGAAAGATTGGTAATAAAACATTCATAGCCATGACAGCTGTTCTAAAAATCATACTCGGCCAGTAATCACATACTAACGCAAAATATGTAAATAAAGCATTTCTTGTTAACGTTGGTAATAATGTTGATGAAATATATTTAAACGCTGATTCTTTGGTAGCAAAAGAAGCTCCCATTGAACCATAATTTAATTCAATCAAACTAAACAACAAGAAAATGATTACTAATAATGTTTCATTTCTTTTAGTAAAACGTACCAAAACAGCACGGATATATTCCTGAAACATTATAACTGGAATAAATACCCAAATATTTGTTAATATTGCTGAAAAGGTATGTGCATATGGACTTCTTTTATAGCCAAAAAGCAATCCTAAAACAAAGTATACCATCAGATATATAATCGTAAAAATAACTACAATTTGGATCTTACCTGTTTTATCACGATTCCGAAATGATTCTTTATCAGATGCATAATAACAATAGAAAGCTAGTCCAAACCATAAAATTTGTTGAATTAATTTTGTATATATACCTGATTTAAATAAGGGTGGAAATAAGATAAGTAAGAATAAATATACGATTAGAATTCCATAGACCACCCATATTTTACTATTTATTTTTTTCATATATTACCTTCCTTATCTTGACCTCCTGATAAGGAAAAAGGCAGGTCGCCTTCCCCTGTATTCTTTTTTATACTTGTGTATAAGTTAAATTAACTGTAAGTGGTTGTGTTTTTTGTGCAGGCATTGTTGTATCTGCTGCATTCCATCCTACTTCAACAGTAATTTTATTGTCTGCTCCTGCATTCAATGTTGTTGAATTAACAGTAACACCAGTTACTTTATAATAAATTCCAGTTGAAGCTGGTGTTTCAGGTGTAACTGTTAAACCAGTTAATTTGGCATTTAATGATCCACCATTGTGAACTGTAATCTCATAAACCATTTTATCTCCAGGTTTTACAAGATTAACATTGAAAGTTGCTGAAGTACCATCATGAGTTGGACTTCCTTCTGCATTTGTTGCCGTACCAGTAGCTTCACCTTCAGTAATATCAGTAATCGCTACATTCCAAGTACTTGAAATACTTGCAGTACCATTAATTGTTAATGTTTGTGCTAATGCTGCATAACCTACTGCCATAATTGCTACAGCAGCAAGTAAAGCACCAATCACAATATTTCTACCTTTATTTGAATCCATATTTTTTCTCCTTCATACTATTAATATTGTGTATAAGTTAAGTTAACTGTAAGTTCTTGCGTTTTTTGTGTAGGCATTGTTGTATCTGTTGATACCCATCCTACTTCTACTGTAATAACATTGTCTTCTCCAGCATCAAGTGTAGTTGTATTTTCAGTTACACCAGTTACTTTATAGTAAATACCATTATCTGCAGGATCTTGTGGACTTACAGTAAGACCTGTTAATTTTGCATTTAAAGTACCACCATTGTGAACAGTTACTTCATAAACCATTTTATCACCTGGTTTTACAAGGTTAACATCAAATGTTGCTGATGTACCATTGTGTGTTGCAGGTGTTTTATTTGTTGCAGTACCTGTTGGAGTACCTTCTGTAATATTTGTAATTGCTACATCCCAGTTACTTGTAATTGTAGCAGTACCATTAATTTGTAATGTTTGTGCTAATGCTGCATAACCTACTGCCATGATTGCTACAGCAGCAAGTAAAGTACCAATAATAATATTTCTTCCTTTAGTTTCCATTATTTAAACTCTCCTTCTTTCTAATATTGTGTATAAACTAAATTTACTGTTAATGGAACAGTTTTTTCTGTTGGAGTTGTTGTATCTCCAGCTGCCCATCCTACTTCTACAGTAACAGTATTTGTATTATCAGCATCTAATGTTGTAACATCTTGTGTTACACCAGTTACTTTATAATAAATTCCAGATTCTGCAGTTACAGATGGATTTACAGTAAGACCTGTTAATTTTGCATTTAAAGTACCTGTGTTTGACACTGTAATATCGTAAACCATTTTATCGCCTGGTTTTACAAGTTCAACATCAAATGTTGCTGAAGTACCAGTGTATTTGGCAGGTGTTTTATTTGTAGCTGTTGTACCTTGATTATCTCCTTCAGTAATATTTGTAATTGCTACATTCCAGTTACTTGTGATTGTAGCAGTACCATTGATTGTTAATGTTTGCGCAAGTAATGAGTAACCAACAGCCATAACTGCAATGGCACATACTAATGCAATAATAACATAATTCTTTTTTTCCATAACTTCTACTTCCTCCTATTTTTACTATAACAATTATATCATATCCGAGCAGATTGTCAATCAACTATTTTTGTTTTGACATTGATAATTTTGATTTGTCAGCCACTTGACATAATCATCCATGGGAAGCTTGTGATCACGCATCATTTGTTGATATTGTTCATCTTGTTCTAACTGTTTTAAATTCTTTTCTGTCAACGTTAAATACTGCTCTGCAGTAATATTATTTCCAAATTGATGAATTTCATAACTAACTTGTTCATATGTATCATACATACTAGACTTTTCGGCATTTAACTGTTCCATCAAACTTGTGTTATCAACATCTTCCCATCTAGCACTATAAGAATTTGTAACATGAATCTTAGATACATGTTTCTGATCCTTGCTGTAAATTTCAGTCACATAAGAAGCATCATAAAATTCCAAACTTCCCCACAAACTGCATTCATAAACAACTCGCTCCTCTTGTTTTTGGCATCCTGCTAATAATAAAACAAAACACCCCAATATAATAACTCCTATTTGCTTCATGATATCATCTACCTTCTTCTTTAGTATAGCGAAACAAGTAGAAAAATGCAATTACCAAAATAAAATTTGATATATCTTTGCACCTATACTTTGAAAAAAAGGAGCTCGATATATAGATAGTGGATATGGATCATATATCGCATGAGAAATTTGTTTGACAATCGATTTCATGTTTTTCTTTTCTAAAAATTGCAACAGTAATTTTTCTCTTTTTTCAATACGCTCTCTTTGAAATTGAAAACTATCATTCTGCATATAAGTATCTTTACTTTCAAATAACCATTGATTAAAGCCAGTATGATACAATCCCGGTTCAATGATAATCACATCTAATGGAAAGTCTAATAACTTTGCTTCATTCTTTAAAATCCTCGCCATCATAATCAAACTCGCTTTACTAGATGCATAACTGCCAATAAAAGAAAGTGGCAATATCCCCGCTAAAGAAGCCATAAAAATCATTCTACCATGCTTTTGTTGTTGAAACTTTAAAAATAAATATTGTGTTAATTGTAATGTTCCAAAAACATTGGTATCATAATTTTCTTTTACCTTTTCTATAGGTATATCAAATAGACTACCACCAAAACCAACTGCCGCATTATGAATTACAAGATCGATATCTAATTGATCCAATTGGTGATAATCTTTTTTATTGGTAATATCCAATTTCATCACTGTAATATTTTTACACCGTTCATAAAATTTTTTTGTATGTTTCAATTGTTCCTTTGTATGCACAGTTAAATACCAGTATATTTGTCTATCGTGTTTTAAATAAGTAACCACTTCCCTAGCAATTCCACTTGTTGCACCAGTATATAATATCTTCATATATCTCACCAATAACTAGTATCACCTATTTTCCCAAAAACATGACTTTACATGTATGATGTCAAAAAATTTGAACATGATAAAAATATGTGGTATAATATGAGTCGTTTCACAAAAAAAGGAGAGAAATATGGAAACTGAGCAGACTTTAAAATCAAATGTATTAGAAAGTGATGTTAAGAATTATCTTTCTACTTTAAAGAAACAAAAAGAGGTTCATTTAGAAGAAGTAAATCAATTCTTTAATTTATACTTACATTTAGAACAACTTGGAAAAACAATTGATTTAAACAAATTCACAAAAAGTTTTTTCAAAACAATGTCTAATTTGAACGAAAAATTATCTGTTTACATTGAAAAAAATATGGCAAATATTTTATACAAAATGAAATTGGGATTACAATTACTAGATATTGTAGTAGTACCCGATACGCATTTAATTGCACCAGTATATGAGAAAACAGAAAACGAAACTTGTAATGAATACATCAAAGAAAAAAGAACTTGTCAATTAAAACGTGGTGCTTATGTATTTGGTAATGACTTCAATTTACAAGAAAAAAAGTTTTTAAAAGAAAACGCGATTTCAATTTTTGATGAACCAGAAAAAATTGAAACTCCAAAACATACTTTGTGGAAAACGCTATGCTATAAAATACATACATTCTTATAAAAAAACTCCATTACGGAGTTTTTTTATTGTTCTTCTTCTGGTGTTTCTTCTATTACTTCTTTTTCTTTAACAACACCATCTTGAATATCAAATGTATGACCATCTAAATAAACATATCCACTATAGACCAGGCCATCTCTAAAAAATAACATGCCACCCTCAACAGTTTGTTTCGTTTGTACTTTTAAAGCACTACTCTCATCTATGATATCCTCATCTGTAGTACAATATTTTCCTGATGACACAATTTGACAAGTTTCCATCTTCTGTAAATCAGAATTAGATTGAAGACTTACTTCAACAGCTTTTAAATAATCTTCCACTTTTTCTAATCTTGCATGCTCCACTTCTTTTTCTTGTGCTGTTTTCATAATTGGTACAACAATTAAATTATAAAGAGAAAATAAAACGGCAGCAAGCAATAATAAATAGACAATCAAACGGACAAGAGGATTTAATTTTTTATCATCAACAGGTGTTTTATCTGTTGATATCTCTTTAGAATCAATCGCTGGATCTGTTTCTATTGGAACTGATATTTGTTCTGAAATATCAGATTGTATTGTTTGTAATCCTTGTATATTTTCAGAAACTGGCATTTCTGTAGTTGAAATTGATTGTGCGTTTAACTCTGTTTGATCTGTTATCACCGCCGGATTCACTACTGATGATTGTTCTACCGGACTCGGTTGTGATTCTCGTGCTGATGGCTCATCTGAATGTATTTCAGGTGCTTTGATTGCTTCTTTTATATTTTCAGTATTCACTGTTCCATCGTTTATATTTGTATCTTTTGGTGGTTCTACTCCTTGAAATACAGTTTCAAATAAATTTTGATTATTTTCGTCTTTCATACTATCACCTATTATCTATAAAAATGTTAGCACGAAAAAAAAGATTTGTCTAGAACATAACTAAGACAAATCTTCTAATTTCCATAAACCATGTAAATTACAATAACTATACACAGCTACAATATCTTCTTTAGCATATGGAATTACTACTTTTGGTTCTTCATTCCAAGCAAATGGAATTTCTATTCCACCTTTCTTTAATTCAACATAAATCCATTCGATATAATGTTCTTCTAAAGAAGGATGCAACGTACTTCCTACTTGAATTGCGGTACCGTTTTCTAAAGCAGTTACCATTGGAATATGTTTTTCCAATGCAGCTTCCGTTGTATTAGGAACTAATTCTTCCAATTGCGGACATTCTTTTGCATTCATAGAATGCAAAACAATATCATTTTCTTTATCATAATAAAACTTCATCATTCTATTCTCCTATGAAAAGTATTATCTATTAATAATTTTCACATCTTAATTCAAAATATGCTTTTGGATGTGCACATACTGGACAAACTTCTGGAGCTTCAGCACCAAAATGAACATGTCCACAATTTCTACAAATCCACATTTGTTCTCCGTCTTTTTTAAATACTCTTTCTTCTTTTACATTTTCAAGTAATGCACGATATCTATTTTCATGGTGTTCTTCAATTTTAGCAACTTCTTCGAATAGATATGCGATATGATCAAAACCTTCTTCTTTTGCATCTTTTGCCATATTTTTATACATATCAGTCCATTCGTAGTTTTCACCTTCAGCAGCTGCTAGTAAGTTTTCAGCAGTTGATTTAATTTGTCCACCTTCTAATAATTTAAACCACATTTTAGCATGTTCTTTTTCATTGTTAGCAGTTTCTTCAAAAATTGCAGCAATTTGTTCAAATCCTTCTTTTTTAGCTTTTGAAGCGAAATAAGTATATTTATTTCTTGCTTGACTTTCTCCTGCAAATGCAGTCATTAAATTTTGTTCTGTTTTACTTCCTTTTAATTCCATAACTCTCTTCCTTTCCTTTTAGACACTTTGTGCAGATTCCATAAAAGAGAACTTCATAATCCACAATCTTTACCATTTCTTCTTGTTCTAACTGATGAATTAATTGGTAAATTGTAGTCCCTGGCAAATCATATAATTGATGACATTCTGTACAACAAAAATGATAATGTTCATCATGGCGGTGATCATAATGATCAACATCTTTTGGAATACTAATTCTTTTGATTTGAGATGCATCTGCTAGAGCATTCAAATTACGGTATACTGTTCCTAGACTGATATTAGGAATCTCCTTTTTTACCTCCTGATAAACCATTTCTGCAGTAGGATGATCACTACTATGATTTACGACACTCAATATGGTTTCTCTTTGTTTGGAATAGCGCATGTCATCACCTCATAAGTAGTAATGGTTACTACTATTTAAAGTATAACGCATGAAAAAAAGAATGTCAATAAAATTCATGACAATCTTTTTTATTTTTCTATTTCATAAGGTAAATAATAAACAGAGCAATTAGATATATCTTTGTTTAACGCTTTCTTTTCTAGTACACTTCGTTTACAAACATAAAATACGTTCGTAGGAAATAAAATATGTTTTATTTTCGTAATGAATTTTTGAACAGAAGAATAAGGTAATACTTCATCTATCATTGTAACCATATCATATGAATTTGTTTCCATTAATTCTAAGCTATCTACCATATAATATGGACTATTTTTAATATCTGGAGACAAAACAGCAACATAATTTCCTTCTATTACATCTAATACTTTTTTTATTTGTTTTCTAGTCCCACAGAAATTTTGTAGACATACAAATTTAGCACAATCCTTTGGACGTTTTTCTAAATAAACAGAGCGAGAACGAAAGACAAAAACTAATTCATATGAAAATGAAACACGTTTTAAAATAACATCTAATCGTTCTTTTAATGCATTTACACGTTCACTATTACACAAAACTACAATGGAAACAAACATACTATCACCTATTTTTTAGTCTTATTCTTTTTAATGAAAGCATCCATATCTCTTTCGATTTTCATTTTAGTAATAAATTTTGAAATGGTATTAGCATGTAAATATTTAGTAACACTTCTTTTGTTTAGTTCCAATGTATAAGCTGGAATCGCGTCATCAGGAAGAAGTGTTCCTTTTAATATCACATTATAAGAAATATAATCGAAAAAGGTTTTCTTTAATTCATCAGAAATTGTTTCATCTGTATCTATTTTCTTCATCATATAATCATATTGAAACAACGTATCATACACAATACGTGTTGCCTGTTCAGAACTCGTAACGAATTGTCTATGATTTCTTTTTGTGAAATAAAAGCCAGCATATGTTAAACTCATAATCATTTTCGCATATACCAAGGCAAGTGGAACAAACCCGAAATCACATTCACTTTTTCCTTCTTGAAATAACAATTTATGTTCCTTTAAAAAAGCAGAACGATATGCATATAAAACAGCTGGCTCAACATAATCTCCTTGAATTAAAATACGGAATGCTTCTAATGTTGTCAATCTTGAAAAGGCAGTATCAAATATACGACGAAGTACCTGACCATTCGCATCAACTAATTGAGGTTGATATTTAATCATATCAATACCTGGATTATCTATTGCAGCAACAGATAATTGTTCTAAGAAATCAGAATCCACATAATCATCATCATCGCAAAATAGAATATAATCTCCAGAACTATTTTCCATTCCAAAATTACGAGCTGCTGCCACACCACGATATGTTTTTAATACCATGTGAAAACGTGGATCGGTTAAATACGGAGTGATTAGTTGGTGTAAGCTAATTGCTTGATCATCTACCACCAAAATCACTTCATAATTTGTATAAGTCTGTACTTTTAATGTATCTAATAATTTTTTTACTGTCTGCCTATTCGGATCAACAGCTACAATCACACTAAATTTCATAGTCATCCCCTCTTCTTCTTTATTTTAACATAAAACAGAACTATCTGACAAAGAAGATACCAAAATACCTGTCATATAAAGTCCATCTACCCCTGTCAATTTTACTGCAATCGTCTGATGTAATAAACTTTCATCTCCAAGTACTTTAACCAATAAATAATTACCAGTATGTCCCATTAGCATACCATCTTTATAAGTTTCTGGAATTACTGTAACAGTTCGATCTAAAAATTTCTCATGATACTTTCTCTCTAATTGTTCTGAAATTGCAATTAAACGTCTTGTTCTATCTTTTTTTACTTTCTCATCAATTTGTCCATCCATTTCATCCGCTACGGTTCCTTTACGACGCGAATATGGAAATACATGAATCTTAGAAAACTGAAATTTCTGAACAGTTTCTATAGTTTCCTGAAAATCTTCTTCTGTCTCAGTCGGAAAACCAACAATCACATCTGTCGTAATTGATATTTCAGGACGAACAGCACGAATATCTTCTAATTTCTTTTCAAACTCTTTCAAGTTGTATTTACGATGCATCAATTTTAAAATCTTATCACAACCACTTTGTAGTGGAATATGCATATGATCTACTAAAACTGGATACTGCTTCATAAGAGCAATAACCTCATCTGTAATTTCATTCATTTCAATAGAAGAAATGCGAAGACGTTCTAATCCTTCAATTTGTAATAAATCATACAACAAATCACTAAAGTGATAATCGTTTAAGTCACTACCATAATGTCCAGTATGAATTCCTGTTAAAACAATTTCATGATGTCCATTTTGAATGAGGCTTTTAGCTTCTTTCATGATATCTTCTTTGCTTCTGCTTCTTACATGTCCTCTAGCATAAGGAATAATACAATAACTACAGAAATTTTCACAACCATCTTGAATTTTAATAAAAGCTCTAGTACGATTAAAATTCTCTAGCTGCATACATTCAAATTGAACTGTTTCTAAAGGTTTAATAGAAATAATCTGTTCTTTTTTATCTAAATATTCTTTGACAAAGTCAGGAATATGACTTTTGCCCCAGTTACCTAATATAACATGAACTACTTCAATTTTCTTTATTTCATCTGTTTCAACTTGACTCATACAGCCACAAACCACAACAACAGCATTGGGATTTTTACGTATAGCCTGATGAATCATTTTAATAGACTTACGACTTGCTGTATTCGTAACACTACAAGTATTAATTACAACTACATCCGCGTTTTCTTTAGCTTGTTGATAGCCTAATTTTTGAAACTGTTCCATAATTACATTAGATTCATAGGTATTTACTTTACACCCTAACGTATATATTGAAATTAACATATTTCACTCCTTACTAAAAATAGGTCAGATGACCTATTCTAAATTTTTTCTAAACTCTTTTAAAGAATCTAAAAATTCTACATTTTTATTTACTTCATCACTCGTATTTGTATCAACATGTTCTTCTATCTTAGAAAATTCCGACTCTTTCTTCTCAGATCTATTTATATCTTCTATATCAAATTGAAATTCATGTTGAAATTGATTCAATTCCTTTTTTAAATCAGGAACCTGCTTTTTTTCTTTTTGAACTCCATATACAGGAGAAATAAATTGACTGGTATGAAAACCACTCTTCTTTTCTTCTTGTTCTTTTTCATGTTGTTTCATTTTCTCAATTTGCTTTTCTAATTCACGGTTACTAATTGGTGTTTGACTATCAATATCCATATTTTCTTGATTTTTAACAGCTTGTACTAATTCTTCATAACTGATAATTGCTTGTTCTTCTTGTTCTCTTTCAAATCTTTCTGGATTTGATTCTTCATTTTTTAAATCTTCCTTCATACGAGCTAATAAACGCTCTATTTCTAAAGAAGATGTATTTTCTAACTTTTGTTCAGGTTCTTTTGTTTCTATCTTTGTAATCTCTTCTTGTGGTTGTAATACTTCAATCTCTTCCTCATGTTTCGGTTCTATCTTTTCTTTTTCTACCTTTTCTATTTTTGGTTTTGGTGTCTCTTGTGGTTTCTCTACTCCTAATTGTTCTTCATTGATTTTTAACTTTCGACATTCGATATATACAACAATTCCAAAGATAATTAAAACAATAACAAACAAAACAATGAGTGCGTAAAAAAACAACTCACTATGAACAAATGTATTTATTATATTCATACCAATCACTCCATAAATTCATAGTTAAAACAACTTAACACAAATAATGGAACACTTTCTACACGAAGAATTCTAGAGCCTAATGAAACACTTGTAAATCCCATATCGTTTAGTTGTTTTTCTTCTTCTTCATCTAGTCCTCCTTCAGGACCAATTACTAATACAAGTGTATCACAATCAGACTGTGATTGCAAAAACATTTTCAAAGTTTCTTTCTTTTCTCGTGTACTACACACAAACTTAACACCTTCTATTCCCTCTAATTCTTGTAAATTAGAAATTGAACGAACTATTGGAATAGAAGTTCTTTTTGATTGTTCACTCGCTTCTTTTACGATTTTCTTCCATCGTGCAGTTCTCTTCTGTAATTTTTCTTCATCCATCTTAATTACTCCATAATGAGCAGGGAAAAAGATAAATTCAGTAGCTCCCATTTCCGTTCCCTTTTGTAAAATATAACTCATTTTTGTCTCTTTCAAAAATGGTGCAACAACAATCATACCACGTTCGTCTTTACCTCTTTCAATTATTTTTTCAATTACAAAACGAACTGCTATATTTACATCTTTTAAAGTACATAGATAAACATTTCCATCATGGACAATTTCTATTTGTTCATCCTCTTTTAATCTCATCACACGTAAGATATGAAAACAATCTTCCTTACTTAAAGTAAATTCATTTCTAATCCTCTCTAAAGCAAAATATCTCTGCATACACTTCACCGCATTCATTATACCGAATTATTCATATAAAAACAAGTAATCGCTTACTTGTTTACTGTATAATGTATGGATTTGATTTTGTACCATTTCCTCCAGTGACTTGAATAGATGATTTTAAGAATACAACTGGACGGATACCTGTGCCACCAAAACGCGCATAATCATAACCAAAAACCCCCATACCATCATCATATGCTGCAAACCAAACATAAAATGAGTTGTTTTGAGACTCCATAGAAGCTGCATTAATTGTCCAATAAGAAACTGGTAAAGAAAAATCATTTAATAAAAAATTACTATCACATGTTACAATTGGTGCTGAATTTTTTTGATCTAACTGTTCATATTGATTTGTTGCCGATGTACATGCGATATTTGTACTTGCTCTCAATAAATCACTGACATTCACAAGTCCTACATTTCCTGTCCATTGGTACATTTTTTCTCCAGCGATATTCTTTGCGATACTATCATTTCCACTTTCATCTAAATATTGTACACTTCCTATATTGAAAGTATGACTTTGCATTTGTGTCTTCGCTGTTCCAGTTAATGTTGGATAATATGTATCATTTAAATACTGTTTTATACTGGAATCTTCTGTCACTGTTCCACTATACTTTCCATCTGGTGTTTGGAATGTTCCTGATACTGCTGCAAACACTCCACATCCATGAAATGAATTTGTACAATATGTATTCTTTTCTGTTGTACGATGATAGCTGGAATCATATGCCATGGTTGTATAATTTTCGTTTTGTGGCAATAATTCATCTCTAATAATCTTATAGGTTCCATCTGTCTCTTTGGCTATAATTCTCCATAATTCATTATTAAACTGAATGTAATTATCTGGTTCACTTCCTCGATAGATATATCTTCCACTTTCATATTGATCTTCGTATAATCCGTCTCCTGAGGTCACTAACTCTACAACTTGTCCTCCCATATCTACTCCATCACTTGGAAGTGGTCCTACTGGGACTCCATC
>CAJKWD010000002.1 GCA_905203475.1 uncultured Acholeplasmataceae bacterium | reverse complement strand
TAAATATAATTTAATATCTTTCTTTTCTATATGATAAATATCTTTTTTTAAAAATTCTGTCATAAATTTTTGATAGTCATTTAAATCTGATTCGTAAGAAGCGATCGTATTGCTACTATATTTCTTATCTATTTGTAAATAATTGATAAATTCTAATATACATTCCATAAATGAATTCATATGCTTCACCATATTTATTTTATCACAAATTAATGGATTGCTAAAGATGAAAAACGAATATAACCTGTCATATATTGTCTTATTCAATTCTTTTTTTATATTTTTTCTTTTGAAATAGTGCGAAATTTGTTACAATATGTATTGTGGTGATCATATATGAATGAACCTTTAGCCATGAAGATGAGGCCTGAAACCATTTCAGAGATTGTTGGACAAGCACATTTAATTGGAAAAAATAAAATTTTATATAATTTAGTGAAAAATAAACGTCTGTTTTCCATGATTTTATATGGAAAACCAGGTATTGGTAAAACAACGATTGCGTATGTTTTAGTACATGAATTAGGATTACGATATCGTATGTTAAATGCTACAATTCATAATAAAAAAGATTTTGATATCGTTATCGAAGAAGCGAAGATGTATGGTGGAATGGTAGTAATTATGGATGAAATTCATCGTTTAAATAAAGATAAACAAGATTTATTACTACCCTATTTAGAAAATGGATTAATTACATTAATCGGTATGACAACTTCTAATCCATATCACAAAATCAATCCAGCAATTCGTTCTCGTTGTCAGATTTTTGAGTTACATGAATTAGAAGAGCAAGATATTGTAAAAGCTTTAAAACAAGTAAAGGAAAAAGATATGCTACCAAAAATAAAAGTAGATCGTGAAGTATACAATTTGATTGCTAGGATGTCTAGTGGCGATTTAAGATATGCTTATAATTTATTGGAAGTTGCTTATTATTCAACCAGTGATTTTCATATTACTAAAGAAGTGATTCAATCGATTAATAATAAGCCAGTATTCTTTCATGATAAAAATGACGATGGCCATTATGATGTTCTAAGTGCTTTTCAAAAATCGATTCGTGGTAGTGATGTCGATGCCGCTCTCCATTATTTAGCGCGTTTAATTGAAGCTGAAGATTTAGATAGCATTTACAGAAGAATGAGTGTAATTGCTTATGAAGATATTGGTCTTGCGAATCCTAGTATGGGACCTAAAGTAATGGCGGCAATAGAAGCTGCCGAATTAGTTGGTCTACCCGAAGCAAGAATTCCTTTAGGAGATGTCGTAATTGAATTAGCACTTTCACCTAAATCAAATACAGGTCATTTAGCGCTCGATGAAGCTTTAAAAGATATTCGTTCTGGTGATACGGGAAATGTTCCTAGTCATATTAAAACCAATTCACCAGATTATAAATACCCGCATGACTATCCAAACGCATATGTGGTTCAACAATATTTACCTGATAAAATTAAAAACAAAAAATATTATCATCCAAAAGACAGCTCAAAATATGAGAAAATGTTAAAAGATATAGATGAAAGAATTTGGAAATTAAAACAAAAGATAAATTAGGAGGTATTATGAAAGTAGGAATATTAGGTACTGGTGCATATGGTTTAGCACTTGCCCTTTCTTTTTTAGAAAATACAAGTGATATAACCATGTGGACTAAGTTAGAAAAAGAATACGAAGAATTAATGAATAAACGGGAGAATGCCAGAGTATTACCAGGAGTAATCATTCCCAATAATATTCGTTTTACATTAAATATGAAAGAAGCCATAGACGATAAGGATATAATTGTAATTGCAATTCCAACAGAATATATAGATGGAATTTTAAATGAATTTCAAACATATTATGACCATCAAATTGTTTTAATTGCATCAAAAGGAATATCTGAAGATGGCTTATTTATCCGTGATAAGATAAAAGAATTTGTTAAAGCAGAACAGATTGCTGTAATTTCAGGACCAAGTTTTGCTATTGACTTGTCAAGCCATGTTCCAGTTGGTTTATCTCTAGCTTCAACTTCTTATCATACAATGGATGTTGTTGAATCTGCTTTAGCAGGAAAGCGATTAAAATTAAGAAAAACGAAAGATGTCTTAGGAGTAGAAATTTGTGGAGCAATTAAAAATGTGATTGCTATTGCAAGCGGAATGTTAGATGGAATGGGATATCCGATTTCTACCAAAGCTATGCTAATTACTGAATCATTACACGATATTAAAAGTATGATTTATTCTCTAGGGGGAGATAAGAAAACAATTCTTTCTTTTGCTGGATTTGGCGATTTATTACTTACTTGTACGAGTGAAAAAAGTAGAAATTATTCCTTTGGAAGAATGGTTGGAATTGGGAATCAAGAGGAAATCAAAAAATATATGGATACTCATACAATAGAAGGATTAACAACAATTTATGGAATGAATCAAGTTATGAAACAAAATAAGGTTGAAATGCCAGTAGTATCTTTAATTTCTGACATTATACATCAGAGAAAAGAACCTGATGCATTATTAGATTTCTTAATTGAAAAAGAATAAGGTTTTTACTTTATTCTTTTTCTTTTTGTTCATACTAATGATGGTGATAGACATGGAACAAAAATATTTTCAAGGATCATTTGATTTACAACCTTATTTTGAAGGATGGTATTTTAAAGTAGTAACCCCAAATGAGAAGAGAATATTTGTATGGATAGCAAGTGTTTCTTTTACGGAAGAAAAAAAGGGGTATATTCAAGTGTTAGATAGTAATGAGTCAATTACAGATACCGTTGAATTTTCTATCTCTCATGTATGTTTTCCATCTCAATCTTTTATTCAAATAGGAGATAATTGTTTTAAAGAAAATCAAATTATATTGAACTTGAAGACGATTCAACATCATTATATTGGTAATTTAAAACTCTATTCCCCTACTTTGTTAAAAACAAGTATGTATGCTCCTACAATTATGGGGCCTTTTTCTTATTTTAAGAATATGCAGTGTAATCATGGTATTATCTCACTATGTAGTCAAGTTACAGGAACGTTATTTGTTGATGATATAAAAATAGATATGGATGGAGCTACTTGTTATATTGAAAAAGATTATGGTCGTAGTTTTCCAAAAGAGTATTTATGGTTAGAATCTCATCACGCTAAGAAACATAAAGATTGTACTATTTTTTGTTCCTATGCTCATATACCTTTCCCTATTTTTTCTTTTTATGGTCTTATTTGCGTACTTAGGATAAAAAAAGACCAAGAGGTCTTTGCAACTTGGAATGGAGCTAAAACAAGCTTTAAATACAAAAACGAGCAATATCAGATTCATATCAAAAAGAGGACCAAAGAATTAACAATTATATGGAAACAAAATCAATTACACCATTTAAATGCACCTAAAGAAGGTAAAATGACAGATACGATTCATGAAGGTAGTATGGATATATTTCATGTAGTATTAAAAAAAGAGGGAAAAACCCTCTTTACTGATACTTTTTACTGTGGTAATAGTGAAATATCTCATCTCTTATAGTCCTAAAAGAAATAATTCTAATCCTAATCGTTTATTCATTTCTCCATTTTTTATTTGATAATCTAATTCTGCTAATTGTTTTAAATAAGTAAGAAGAACATCACTAGAAAACATTCGTCCTTTTTCTAATGCTTTTTTGATACGATATGGATGAATATTTAACATACTAGCAATATTTTTTTCTGTATACCCTTTTTGATACAACTCTTTTGCTTGATAAATAATACGAAATTGATTAGCTAACATAATTAAAATCATAATAGGCTCTTCTCCCCTTTTAATCATTTCATCTAACATCGTCATCGCTTTTTCTTTTCGTTTACTAACAATTGCTTCTATTAATGAGAAAATATCTAAATCAATCGTTTGAATTGTTAAATCATCAATTAATTCAGTAGTAATTGTCTTATCATCCAATGCTGCTATTTTTAATTTTTCTGCTTCCTGTTCTAATAATTCTAAATGGTTTCCTACTCTCTTTTGAAATAAATTTAAATTTTCTTGGGATATAGAGTAATTTTTAAATAATTCTCGAATAAAATGATTCATATTAGATACTTGATTACATTCTACTACTGTTGCTTCTTTTTTTAATGTTTTTACAACCTTTTTACGTTCATCTAATTTTTCACTATTGACAATACAGATAAAGATTGTACTTGGATTTGGATGTTGAATATATGCTTCTAATAATTCAATTGGTTGCTCTAAAGTGCTTTTTTTATTAGCAGTGGTCAAGAAATAACATTGGTTTAATATAACTGCTTTTTTATCGTTAAAAAAAGAAACTGTTTCGGCATCGTCAATGGCTTCTTTTAAAGAAACTGTATCCATTTGATATTCATTGATATCTAGATCTTGTAAGTGATTTTCTTTTTTTATTTGCTCTATTTTTTTTTGAATTAAAAGTTCTTCTTTCCCATAAAGTAAGTACATCATAAACGTCACCTATTTTATTATAACTGAAATAAATAGAAATAACTAGTATAATTTATAAAATATAATAATTCCATTTATTATATAGTGCCTGGTATACAGGCTTTCTAAACTCTGGAATCAGTTCTAATAATTCTTTCATATATATCCATTTCCATTGTCTGAATTCTTTATCAGTAGCTTGTTCAAAAGGAATATTAACACCCTTCCATCTAAATAAAAACCATTTTTGTGTTTGGCCTCTTCCTGTTTTTTCATTTCTATATTCGCTCGGTAGTTCATATGTTAGCCATTCTGGATATTCTTCTAATAGTTGTAATTGTTCTTTTTGAATTCCTGTTTCTTCTTGTAATTCACGATAAATTGTATTAATTGGTAATTCGTGTTCATTTATTCCTCCTTGAGGAAATTGCCAAGCACCAGAAATATGTTTTCTTTCAAATACTAATACTTGTTTCTGTTCATTGATGATAATTGCTCCCGTATTGGCGCGAAATACGTTATCTAATAGTTTTGCCATATTTTTTCCTTTCTATTATTATTTATGTTTAGTATATCATGAATAAAAGAAAAGAGCCAAGATTAATCTTCACTCTTTTCTTCTTTTTTCTTATCTTTTTTTTCTTCTTTTGATAGTTCCTTCATTGCATCTCTTCTAGAGAAATTATGTCTTCCTTTTTTATCTTTACCGATATATTTCACCATAATTTCATCTCCGACTTTTACGACATCTCCTGCTTTATCAATGTGTTTTCTATCTAGTTTTGATACGTGAACCATACCTTCACAGCCTGGCCATAATTCTACAAAACATCCAAAATCTTCTACTTTTACAACTTTAGCAGTATAAATTTTATTTTCTTCCGGAACTCTTGTAATATTTAAAATCATTTCTTTCGCTTTATCGATAATTTCCTGATCATGGTGATAAATTAAAACATGTCCATCATCTTCTAAATCGATTTTAACTGCGTTTCTATCATTGACACTGACCACATGGCTGGCATCTTGAATAATTTTTGTAATAACATCTCCACCGCGCCCGATTACATCTTTAATTTGTTCTGGTAAAATATAGAAATCACAAATCTTAGGCGCATATTTACTAACTTCTTTTCTAGGTTCTGGAATAACTGATTCCATTAAATCTAGTATTTGCATTCTTGCTTTTTTCGCTTGAGCTAAAGCTTCCGATAAGATTTCCTTGGTAACTCCTTTAATTTTAATATCCATTTGTAATGCACAGATACCATTTCTTGTACCAGCTACTTTGAAATCCATATCTCCCATATGATCTTCTAAACCTTGAATATCAGTTAAAATAGTATAATTTTTCTCGTCTTTATCAGTGATTAAACCCATAGCAATTCCAGCAACTGGGGCTTTAATTGGTACTCCTGCTGCCATGAGTGATAAACATCCAGCACAAATACTTGCCTGACTAGAAGAACCATTACTTTCTAAGATTTCTGATACAACACGAATGGTATATGGGAATTCTTCTTCTGATGGAATTACCTGTGAAAGCGCTCTTTCTCCAAGTGCCCCATGTCCAATTTCACGTCTTCCAGGAGAACCATATCTACCCGTTTCTCCAACACTAAATTGTGGAAAGTTATAGTGTAACATAAATCTTTTTTCATCTTCTAATTCTAATCCATCTAGTATTTGATGTTCTCCTAAAGCTCCTAATGTAGTAACAGCTAGAGCTTGCGTTTGTCCGCGTGTGAATAATGCAGAACCATGTGTTCTGGCAAGTAGATCAATACTAGCAGATAGAGGTCTTATCTCATCAATTTTACGGCCATCTGGACGTACTTTATCTTCGATAATCAATCTTCTTACTTCCGTTGCTTCCATGTGATCTAGCGTACTAGAAACATCTTTTAAAAGGCTTTCTAATTCTTCATTATCTTTATACAATTCTTCGAAATGAGCTATTGTCTTTTCTTTTACTGCCTCTACTGCTTCAGCACGAGCTAATTTTTCTACTACTTGAATTGCTTTTTTCATATCTTCATAAGCATATTCATTCACTTCTTTTTCTAGTTCTACATCCACAGTCTTTAATTCTACTTCAATTTTTTCTTTTCCAATTTCTTTGACAATTTCTTCTTCAAAAGCAATTAATTCTTTGATTGCTGCATGTCCAAACATCATAGCATCTACCATTGCTTCTTCACTTACTTCTTTACTACCAGATTCCACCATATTAATAGCTTCTTTTGTTCCTGCTACTGTTAAATGAATATCACTATGTTCTAATTCCTCTGGTGTAGGATTAATTACAAACTTTCCATCTATTCTACCAACAACCACACCAGCTACAGGTGTTGTAAATGGAATATCGCTAATTAATAGTGCTAGAGAGGAACCAAGCAATGCACTCATTTCTGGAGAAGCATCTTGATCTACACTTAATACAGTATTGACAACTTGCACTTCATTACGAAAACCATCGTCAAATAATGGTCTAATTGGGCGGTCGATTAAACGTGCTGTCAATGTTGCATTTTCTGTAGGTCTACCCTCTCTTTTGATAAATCCTCCAGGAATTTTTCCTACAGAATATAATTTTTCTTGATATAAAACAGTTAGTGGGAAAAAGTCAGCTGTAGATGCATTCTTACTCATAACTGCCGCTGTTAGAATCGCTGTATCATTAAAACGTACTAATACTGCACCATTTGCTTGTTTTGCAAGTTCTCCACTTTCTACAACAATTTTCTTTCCATAAAATTCTTTTTCAAATACTCTCTTCATAAATCCTCCATTACAATAAAAAGACACTAAAAAATAGTGCCTACTGTTATCATTATTTTCTAAGTCCTAGTTCTTTTACAATTTTACGGTAACGTGTAACATCGTTTTTAAATAAATAATTTAATAAACTACGTCTTTGTCCAACCTTTTTTAGAAGTCCTCTTTTAGAATGATAATCATGTGGATGTACTTTAAAATGTTCTGTTAAATCTTTGATTTCTTCTGTTAAAATTGCAATTTGAACTTCAGCAGAACCAGTATCTTTTTCACTTTGTGCAAATTTACTTACGATTTCTGCTTTCTTTTCTTTTGTTAATGCCATTTTCTTTTCTCCTTTCTAAATCATACGCTTATACCTAGACAAAAGTCGGAGACTCTTTCTTCCAAGTCATAAGTACATATATATTATACGAAATATTCATTAATTATGCAAGTAAAAACTTTTTCTTTTCTCATTTTCTTTTTTATATGAAGTTGCCTTTTCAGCATTAAATTCTTGTTGTTCTAATAGATGTTGTTGTTGCCATTGATATAAGAATATTAAAGCCCAGATATCTTTTTGTGCTAATTCTAAATAATTATTTGTTTTTAATAAGAAAGCATCATTTGCTAAAAACTTTTGATAAATATATAACTTCATTTCATCGTAGCTTAAACCATATGCTTGTAATTCTAACAATTCATTTACATGATGTTCAAATGTTGGAATATTTATAAAGTGTTTTGTAATGTTCTCTGGATATGTTGTAATTTCAAAATCTTGAATTTTTGTAACATGTGGTTTGATTTCTTCTTTTTCATTTCTCTTTTGTTCTACAAAATCGAATAATGGTGTTTTTGCACTCATCGTATTTGATTGATTTCCGGCAGGGATAAATTTGTAAGTATTTTCAACTTGATGATTTTTCTTTTGCACTAATCCCCAAATACTTACGTAATCAAATTGTCCTGTTTCAACATATTCCTTCATAAAACAATCAATTGAAATATCTGTTTCCGCCATAAAATAAGCATTTAATTCATCACGATTTTCAAATCCAACATAACGACTTAAAAAATCAATTTCATCAAACTTTGGTGTTGGCTTCATATGATATTCCTGACTTATTTTCTGAACTTTTTGATAATCTTCATGTGTTTGTCTTTTTACATTTTTATCCTCTAAATATGAAATAAAAGACATCACTATTGGGTGATAAATTTCACGATATTCAGATTCATCATCTTTCTTGAAATAATATGTGTCACGAACCTCTGATGTGTTTGTAAGTGAATAACGATTCTTAATTTCTTCACGAACTGGAATATTTGTAAGTCCCCAACGTTCATATAAATCGTTAGAACGTTTCATATAATTTTCGATAAAATCATCAATTGAAACGTGCATTTCTTGTTGAAATAATTGCTCTAATTCTGTCAATTTTATATTATTTTCTTTAGCAAATTTCGATTTCAACATTTGCGTTTCACTGATTATTTGATTTCCTGTTAATGCATATTTTTTCATGATATTCTTTAATTGATAGTATGCTTGATATGCTTCTTGTTGACTACCTTGTTTTTGATTTAACTGACAATCCAATAATGATAAAAAACGAATTAAACGACGATCATGAATTGGATAAATATAGTTTAATTCTAATAATTCTTGTAATCTTTCTTTTCTATGATTTAATTCTTGATAATTCAATGTTAACCCTTCTTCCATAATATTAACCCCTTTCTTTTTTGGAAAAGCCTTAATATCTTACCACATATAAATTATTTGTCAAATCGATACTGTATGAAAGACATTGCAAGCTGTTTGAATGAGTAATTTCGCATTCATTTTATGCGACTTTTTATATTTCATGCACAAAACAGCTATTTTCACACAAAAAAAGATCAAGACGATCTTTTTTCAGCAATTTCTACCTTGTGTCCAAGTAATAATTCCATCTGTGGTAATTTTCCTTGTTTCTGTTCCATAAACTCAGGAAATTGATACCATGTCGGTTTGATCGAAGCATCCATTAATACTGGCCCTTCTTCTGTTACAGCAATATCCCAAGCTACATAGTTTGTATTTTTCATTTTGAGTGCTAAATTCAATGCATACTGTTTCAACTTTCCAAAATCAGGAATTTCAAAATCAACAATTTTTGTTTTTGTGGAAGGGTGTTTTTCATAACAATGGTCACGATAGTCTAAACCTGGAGTTGTAACAATTCCCGTTTTTAAATCAATTTTAGCTACCATTCCACCATAGTACAAATTATTAACAATACTACCATTCCCAATCTTAAGAACTGCATTGGTAATATGTACTTTCCCTTTATTTTTTACAGTAATAAATTGAATTGTATTTAAACTCTTAGGGTAAAGTTCTTTTAATTTTACATTTTGTGTTAATTCTGTCTCCAATAAATTTAAATTTTTTTCTAATAAGCTCTCATAAACTTTTTCTGGTTTCATATGTTCATTTAAAACTACTCTTCTGATTTGATGTGGTTCATTTCTCATATCTGTTTTAGCAATAAATACTGGATTTTTTTTTGAAAATTTAGTAAATTCTTTTAAATTATCTCCAGTTAATAATAAATATTCTCTTTTTATGTCATTTTTAAACTGTTGGTATAACATTGTTTTTCTTTCCCAAAAAGTAGGATCTGCATGTTCATTCCATACTTCTTCCAATAATTGATTTTTTTCAGTAGTAATATATGTATTTCTTTCTGCCTCATTTAATGTATCAAAACGATAATAGTAATATTCTTCGTAATTACAACCATATATTTTTTTACATTTCATCATATCTTTGATAATGAAAAGACGATTTTTATGATTTTTGCGACTAACCAATGTTGCATAATTTTGCAAGATTGCAAGCGCACTCTCACGTTCTGAAATGTTTTTTGTCTTCTTAAACATGTCTCTCACCCACCAAAACTATCCCTATTATACCATAGAATTTCTATTTTGTAGTTGTTATTTTTTAGGAGCTTCTTTTATAATATCAATTGGTATATTTTCTAAATCTTTCTGTACTAACGTTTCATGAATTTTTTCTTCTTCTGTATTTAAATATACCTCTTCAATACGATCTACACGACACTTTTCAGCTGTAATAATTGCATTTAATTTATTTGCTGCAATGTGATAATCATCATTGATAATGACATAATTATATTTTGGTAATTCGTTAATTTCTTGATATGCAATCTGAAAGCGTTCCATCATTTTTTCTTTACTTTCTGTTTTCCTTTTTTCTAAACGTTTGCGTAATTCGCCCATACTAGGTGGAAGTAAGAAAATAAATAATGCCTGTGGAACCTTTTCTTTAATTTGTAATGCTCCCTGTATTTCTATCACTAAAATTACATCTTTTCCTTGATCTAATTGTTTTTGGACAGCTTCTTTAGGAGTTCCATAATAATTTCCAGCAAAAGATGCATATTCTAGCATTTTTCCTTCTTGAATATATTGTTCAAACTGTTCTTTTGAAACAAAATAATAATCTTTTTTGTCTACTTCATTCGGACGAATTGCACGACTTGTCATAGAAATTGACTCCCATACATTCGCATTCTGTTTCTTTAAATCATTACATACTGTATTTTTACCACAACCACTTGGACCAGACAGTACAATTAATAATCCCTGTTTTTTTGTCTTTATCACATGACCACCTCTTATTGATAGCATTATAACACAAAGTAAACAAAAAAGAGAAAAAATTTCTCTTTTTATCTTTTATGAGCGTGAATATCTGTTGCAACTATCTGAGCAGTACGATATTGTTCTTCGGTAATTGGCGTATTTTTTAATCGATCAATCGTAAAAATGCCATCTCTTTCGGGAATAATAAATAGATCTACGATATCATCATAGCGATTCGCATAAGTACATAAAATATATCCATATTGCTTTACTAAGGTTCTAGAAGAAGTTAAGTTTTCAAAGTCATTGTCTAAATGATAATATCTCATATATTCCTTAGCCCAACTATCATGTGGTCCATCGATATCTTCCACATCTTTACTTCTAACGCGATAAAAGCTACCATCAGGACCTATAAAACCATAATAATTTTGGATATCTTCTGCCTCATGATATGGTGTAAAATCGTATACTTTTCCATCAATTTCAACGATTGTATCCATTATGGGTTTAACCTCGTTGGTCCACGATAAATAAATGTTGCTTCACGAATATTATCGATTTCAAAAATTTCCATCATCATACGAGCAATTCCAATTGCAAACCCACCGTGTGGTGGACATCCGTATTTGAAAAATTCTAAATAAAATTCTAATGATTTTGGATCAATTTCTTTCTCAATAATTTGTTTTGTCAATTGATCAATACGATGTTCACGAATTGCTCCAGTCGTAATTTCAACTCCCTTAAATAACAAGTCATAACTTTTTGTAAGACCATTTTCATCCAACATATGATAGAAAGGACGAGCAGCAAATGGGAATTTTGTTACAAAGATAAAATCACTGCCATACTTTTCCTTTGCATACTGACATAACAATTCTTCTTCGTGTCTTTCAAAATCATCTGTTCTCTCCCCTACAAAATTCATTTCCTCTTTTAAAATTCTTTTTGCTTCCTGAAACGTAATACGAGGGAATTTAACACTGACATCACTTAAAGTCACATGGAAGGTCTCTTCAATTTCCTTGCCATAAGTTTCTTTTAAACGTGTAAACATATATTTTAATAAATTTTCTTCAATATTCATCACTTCATTTTCATCTGATAACCAACTTGCTTCTACATCCAACATATTAATTTCTGTTGCATGATAAGAAGTATGAGAATTTTCAGCACGAAAAGCAGGACCAATCTCAAATACTTGATCAAAACCACTGGCCATAGCCATTTGTTTATAAAACTGTGGTGATTGAGATAGACATGCTTCTTGTCCAAAATAATCCAAATGAAATACTTCTGCTCCACTTTCAGCTGCTTTTGCACTAATTTTTGGACTATGTATTTCTATAAAATTATTTTTTAAGAAAAACTCTCTTGCTGCGTGTTCAAAAATGGTTTCAGCTTGAAAAAGCAAATGATTATCATCACGACGTAAATCTAAAAAACGATAATCTAATCTGGTTTCTCGCAATGTTTTATCCTTATCTTTGATATCAATTGGAAGTTCTGGTAAAGATTTACTTGTAATTTCAATCGTTTCTGGTATCAATTCCATACCACGTAATTTTACTTTCTCATTTTTAGAAACAAGTACTTTTGCTTTGATTGTACTTTCTAAAGTGGTATTACTAATGAGTTCAACAAACTCTTTATTTTTTTCTTCACTTTTTTCAATTGTCATTTGAATTGTTCCAGTTCCATCTCTTAAAATGACAAATTGAACGTATTGTAAATCTCTAATATTAGCTATAAAAGCTTGTACTTCTACTGTTTCTCCAATATGATTTTCTAATTCTTTGATGGTAATTCTACTCATGATGTTGACAACCTCCTTCATGGCAATGACATTCATGATTATGTTGACATGTATGTTCACTACTTCCTACTTCTATTTCTTCTAATTTTTCATCTAAAAACATAACAATATAATCTTGATCAATTTTATATTCTTCTTTCGTCTGATTGTTCTTAATTGTATAAATATGTTCTTTTTGCTCATCTTCACCTAATAATACAATAAATTTTGCTCTTAGACGGTCTGCTTGTTTAAAGTTTCCTTTTAAAGTACGATTTAAATAATCTGTTTCCGCCGTAAAACCATTCATACGTAATGTTTGTGTTAAACAAAATGCTTCCGTCTTTGTTTTATCACTCATTGGAATCATATATACATCGACTTGATTTTCATTCTCTAACTCGATTCCCTCTGCTTCAATTGCATTTAAGATTCTTTCATAGCCAAGAGCAAAACCTACTCCAGGTGTAGAAGGGCCATCTAAGTTTTCTACTAAATGATTATATCGTCCCCCGGCACAAAGGACATTATTACTTCCAAAATCTTTAATATCTGCCTCTACTTCAAATACTGTTTCTGTATAGTAATCTAATCCTCTAACTAAATGTTCATCAACTGTATAATCAATGTTTAAGGCATCTAAATATTGTTTTAATGCTTCAAAATGTTGTTTTGATTGTTCTGATAAGTAATCACTTAATTTCGGAGCTTTTTGCATGCATTCTAATTCACGATCTACTTTGCAATCTAAAATACGAAGTGGATTCTTCAGATATCGTTCTTGACAATCGTGACATAGTTCGTTTAAATGTGGTTTAAAATGCTTTAATAATGCTTCACGATATGCTGTTCTTGATTCTCTGTCTCCTAAACTATTAATCTTTACTTTTACTCCTTTTAGCCCTAATAAACGGAATAATGTAACAGGAATACTGATCACTTCAGCATCTAACATAGGACTAGTACTACCAAAAACTTCTACACCAAATTGATAGAATTCGCGAAAACGTCCTGCTTGTGGTCTTTCGTAGCGAAACATTGGTCCATAATACCATGCTTTGACAGGCATACTAGCACGTGTATACATTTTATTCTCAATAAAAGAACGTACTACTCCTGCAGTTCCCTCTGGGCGTAAAGTCATATCACGATTTCCACGATCCTTAAAATCATATGTCTCTTTACTAACAATATCTGTCGTTTCACCTACACCTCTATGAAATAATGAACTTGCTTCAAAAATAGGAGTACGAACAAATTCATAGTGATATTTTTCCATTAATGCACTTAATAACTTTTCTAAATATTGAATTTTTTCTCCATATTCACCATATACATCATATGTTCCTTTTGGTTTCTGTATCATTCTACTTCCTCCTCTTCATCATGAATCTGTATCATATCTTTTAAACTCTTACGTGGTCTTGGACTTGGATTAGCATCTGTATAACCGAGTGTCATAGCACAAGCCACTTTTCTTTTCTCGTGAAATAATTGCTTTACTTCTTTTTCTACTTCTAAAATATGACCTATCCATAAACTTCCAATTCCTAGTGCAGTTGCTTCTAAACACATGTTTTCCATAAAAGCACCAAGCGATTGTTGTTGCATCTTTACACTCAAATCTGTTTTCTCTTCGAAAACAACAAATAAAACAGGAGCTTCTTTTATAATACGAGCCGTATTTTGAATGCTTGCATCTTCTTTTTGCATCAATATATCTGCTATTTTATTTTTTAAATCTTCATTTTCCACTACATGTATAAACCATGGTTGTTTATTGTGAGCAGAAGGTGCTAAAGTCCCAGCTTTTAAAATACGGGCAATATCTTCTTCACGCAAACTCGTATCTAAATAATGTCTAATACTTCTTCTTTTTTCTATTACATCTTGTATCTGCACAAATATCCACCTTTCTAAACATAAAAAAGCCCATGACTTAAGGACGAGTTACCCCGCGGTGCCACCTTAATTCATAGACTAGTCTATACTCTCATCTCTTAACGCGAGCACACGTATGTTCTTAACGTATGATGTCTTCCACGATTCTTTTATCTATGTTTCCACCAACCACATAGTCTCTTTATTAAAATAAATCATGTACTCCTTCACACAGACATTTAATATATTTATAGTATAACTTATTTTATATTATTGGTCAATGTATATTTTTTACGATTTAACATACTTTTTGCAATATTTAAAAATAGTTAGAATTTACTCCTAACTATTTTCTTTTTCAAGTAATGATATCTCTTTCATATCATCCAATTTATCTTTAATTTCTGGTTTAAAGAATTTAATCGTTGCCTGAATTAAAATAGCAACTGGCAATGATAAAATAATTCCTGGAACCCCCATTAAAATTCCTCCAGCAAAAACACTAAAGATAACAAAAATTGGATGGACTTCATTCGTCTTACCATAGACAAGTGGATTTACTACATAACCGTCTATACTAGATAGAATAAAGAAAGCAATTAATGTTTTAAAGAATAGCCATGGACTGGTTACAAATGCCGTAATACATGCGATACAGTTTGTAATAATACCACCAAAATAAGGAATTAAATTAGCTACTGCTGCTAGGCAACCCAATAACAGTGCATTTGGATGGCCAATAAAATAGAATGTCAAAGTATATTCAAATAATGTAATAACTACGATTTTTAAAAATCCTGTTAAATATGCTTTCATTTCTTTATCCAAAATAGAAAAATAACGATATGCCTTTTTTGATTTTCTCATCAAATAAGATTTGAAACTAGAACGAATACGTTCCATATCTGATAGTAAATATATACTTGCTGAAAAAGAAATAACAGCTGTTGAAATAACACCTAATGATACACCAATCACATTGATTGCTCCATCTGATACATATTTGCCTAAATCTTTGATAATATCATTAAAACTAGATGAAAGAGATTTTTGTAATGATCCAATATTTAAATCATGACCAATACTTAATTCTTTCAAAAAGGCAATAATATTATTAAATAGACTAGATAATTGATCAAATAATAATGGAACAACTAAAATCAATATAATTGCGAAAATTGCAAGTACCAAAGCAATGACTAAAAAAATACTAAGCCCTTTTGGTACACGATGATCTTGGAGCCATTTACAAGCTGGATATAATGCATAAGCAACAATAAATCCAATAAAGAAAGGAGTAATAATTGCAATAATTTTATCTGTAACTCCCATCCATAAATGTCCCGTTTGGTATAGTAAAAAAATTGTTAGTACCACAAGCGCAATATTCACTAAACGATAATCCATTTTATTCTTTATCATAATTATTTCCTACTTTCTAGACAAATAGTAACTGGTCCATCATTAGTCAGTGTTACTTTCATATCTGCTCCAAAAATACCTGTTTGTACCTCAATCCCAGCTTGTCTCAATTTTTCATTCCATAAATCATACATTTTCGTTGCTAATTCAGGTTTCATTGCATTTATAAAACTAGGTCGACGTCCTTTTCTTGCGTCAGCATATAAAGTAAATTGTGAAACGCTTAAGATTTTACCTTGAATATCACATAAAGAACGGTTCATATTCCCATCTTCATCAGAAAATACACGTAAGTTTTTTACTTTCTCTACCATATAGTCAATATCTGCTTCTGTATCATCATGTGTAAAACCAACTAAAACTAAATATCCTTGATCAATTTGTCCCACACATTTATGATCTATTACAACAGAAGCAGAAGTAACTCTTTGTAAAATTACTCTCATTATTTAATTAACCTTTCTACTGATATGATATGTTTTAAACTCTCTAAGTCATGCATAAATTTTTTTAATTTTTCGAGATTCGAAACACGAATTGTCACTTCAATCAAAGAAGTATCTCCACTTCTCTTTAAAGTATTAATACTATCGACAATAATATCTCCACTCGATGTCTTAGAAATAATATCTAATAATACATTCTTAGTATTTTCTGCTTCGATTAATAAACTTGTATGATATTTTTTAGATACTGTATCATTCCAATGAACAGCAATCACACGTTCATCTACGTTTTCCATATTCGGACAACTCATACGGTGTACACTAATTCCATTTCCTTTGGTAATATATCCAACAATATGATCTCCTGGAATCGGTTGACAACAATTAGCCACATTGACTTTAATAGAATCAATTCCCTCGACAATAATATCATCTTTAATGACAACTGGTTTAATTTCACGATCTGTAACTTTCTTTAAAATCAATTCTTCTTTTGTATCATTATTATTTTGAATGGTATTAAGTGCTAAAGTAGCAGTTGTTTTACCGTTACCAATATTAGTATACAACTCTTCCATATTAGCACATTTCATCTCAGATAACATTTTCTCTGTATTTTCTGGAGTAAAAAATTCATTAAAAGAAACTTTTCTCTTGCGTAACTCCGCTTTAACTTCTTCTTCGCCTTTTTTCAAATACTCTTCTTTATCTATTTTATTAAAAAATGCTTTAATTTTATTTTTAGCTTGTTGTGTATAAGCAATATTCATCCATTCCTTAGATGGAATAGCACTCTTATTCGTCTTAATATTAACAATATCGCCATCTTTTAAAACATAGTCTAGTGGAACAATCTGATTATTGACAATAGCCCCAACCATACTATCTCCTACTTTACTATGAACACGATAAGCAAAATCAATTGGTGTTGATCCGTTAGGAAGTTCAATTGCATCCCCTTTTGGAGTAAATACATAAATACTTTCCTTTAAAATATCTGACTTAACAGAATCGACAAATGCCTCATCACTCGTTTCTTCTTTACGTAGTTCCATCATAGTTTTAAAGAATTGTAATTTTTGTTCCATTGCATTTTGAATATTTGCTTTTACATTACTTCCATTTTCTTTATAAGACCAGTGCGAAGCAATTCCATTTTCAGCAATTGCATCCATCTCATAAGTTCTAATTTGTATTTCAAATAATTTACCATCAATACCAAATACAGTTGTATGTAAAGATTGATACATATTCGGTTTTGGGTTAGCAACATAATCTTTAAAACGTTTTGGCATTGGTTTAAATTTTGCATGAATTAAACCTAGTACTTGATAACATTCACTCTCTGTATTGACATAGATTCTCATGGCAAATAAATCATAGATTGTGCGGAAACTTTTTCCTTTGTCCATTTTTTTATAAATACTATAAATGCTTTTACTACGCCCTTTAATTTTATGAGGAATATGATTTACCTCTAATACTTTTTCAACTTCGGCAATCATCTTTTCAACGGTTTGATCACGTTCTAATTTTGTCTCATTTAATGCTTCTACAATTGAAAAGTAAACATCAGGCTTCAAATAACGAAGACATAGATCTTCTAATTCACCCTTGATTTGGTTCATTCCCAAGCGGGCAGCAATTGGAACTAAAATATCTAACGTTTCCCTTGCTTTTTCTTTTTGTGCTTTTGAATCAATCGCCCACAATGTACGCATATTATGAAGACGATCAGCTAGTTTAATAAAAATAACACGAACATCTTCTGTGAGTCCTACTAATATTTTTCTTTGACTTGCTAATTTCGAATCGTTATCGCCATTAAAACTAAGGCGATTAATCGTCGTGATTCCCTCAACTAGCGCGTAGATATCTTCTCCAAACTTTTCTTTCAATTCGTCTTTCGAATTTTCGGGATTTTCTAAAATATCGTGAAGAAGTCCAGCACAGATAGTCTGATAATCTGCTTGCATATTAGCAAGGATGTAAGCAACATTCAAAGGATGATTAATATAATCATCCCCTGTTAAGCGTACTTCACCCTGATGCTTTTCTTTTGCATATAAATATGCATCGTGAATCAAACTCAATTCGTCTTCTTTTTTGATATACGTTTTTAAAAGATTTAATACATTTTCAAAACGTATATTTTGGTTTACTTTTGTCATTTTATCACTTTCCTATGCATTAATTCCTTTAATTAAAATTTCTTCATCTTCTTTTTTCGGTACCTTTTTCTTTGGTCTCTTTTGATTTTTAAAATTACGTCTATAATCTAAATCTAACCATAATTGACTGGCGATAAATAAAGAACTGTATACTCCTGAAACTAAACCAAACATCAGTGCAATATTAAAGTTCAAAATTTCATGACTTCCTAAGAAAATTAATATTACAACTGGAATTAATGTTGTAAATGTCGTTACTAAACTACGTCCGAATGTTTCTCTTAAACTTGCATTGACAACTTCCATATATTGTTCTTTCTTCTTTAACTTACCATGATATTTTTTCTCAATATTTTCACGAATACGATCGAATGTAACAATGGTATCATTGATAGAGTAACCAACAATAGAAAGCATTGCAGCTATAAACATACTATTGACTTCCAATCTAAAGATACTAAACAAACCAATCATCATAAATACATCGTGTAATAGTGCAACAATCGCACCAACCGCATATGTAAATGTAAAACACATTGAAATATAAAGTCCAATGGCAAGGCCAGCTAACAATAAGGAAATAACGGCATTTTTAATCAATTCTTTTTTAACAATATCAGATACAACTCCAATTTCAGTCGTTGCCTCATATTTATCATTAAAGTAATTTTCTGTTTCTTTAATTTCTTTTTGCGATAAAGTATTTTCAATACGAGCGCTCATTGCTCCACCAGTTAATTCATCGATATTTTCAATTTCGTAACCTAATTCTTTTAAATCATTGCGGAATTCTTTCTTAGGGATTTCTTTTTCTCCAGTTACTGTAATACTGCTACCACCTTTAAAATCAATTCCTAATTGTAATCCTTGCGTTGCAAGAGATATAACTCCAGCAATTACTAAGACAATAGAAATGGTATAGAATACTTTACGTTTATTTGCAAAATCAATTTTTGAAAATGGCTTATAAGTAGGTTTTTCATTCTTCTTGCGATCTGGAATCCATTTTCTTTTTGCTCCTACAAACAACCTTGGTTTATCTTGGAACCAACCAGTATTGACAAATAATTTTAAGATATGTCTTAAAATGAATACCATGATAAACATTGTCACAAAAATACTAATAATCAATAATGTAGCAAATCCTTTTACACTACTCTCTCCAAAGATAAATAAAATAACAGCTACAATCAATGTTGTAAAGTTTGAATCAAAAATTGTCCAGAACGACTCTTTATTTCCTAATTTAAAGGCCATATCGAGATCAGTTCCTTTATATAATTCATCACGAATTCTAGAATATGTAATAACATTGGCATCTACAGCCATACCAATTCCGATCACGACAGCGGCAATACCCGGAAGTGTTAACACACCACCAATCAACCAGTAAGTACCAAATGTTAAAACTGTATATATTAATAATCCAAAACTAGATACAAGTCCTGCAAAACGATATAAGTAAATCATAAGTGCCATAATTAAGATAACGGCAATCACTCCTGCAGTAAATGTCATATTTAATGATTGATCACCAAATTGAGCACCTACAGTTTTAGATGAAATTTCTTCTAATTTCGTTGGCAAACTACCAGAATTAATTAAATCAACAAGATTACTAACTTCATCTTCTGTAAAGTTACCTTGGATAATTACATCACTGGCAAATCCTTGTGATACTGATGCTACACTAAGACAGTTAGAATTTTCTGTTCCACACATATACTGTTCAGTTTGGAAAGAATCACCATCTTCATAGTCTAGCCAAATAACGATGCGGTTATCTTTCATGGTACTAATCTTTTTCGTTACATCATAAAATTTATCTTTATCTTTAACACTAAGTGCAACAGCAGGTCTACCACTTGTGTCAGTTGATATTTTAGCTCCTCCACTACGTAATACTGAAGCAGTCATAAGTAGATTATCACTTGTATCACGGAATGTTAAATTCGCTGCTTGCTTCAACATACTACGTGCTTCATCAGGATCTGTAACACCGGCAATTTGAATACGTATTTTATCGTCACCTTCTACCACAATACTTGGTTCAGTAACACCTAAACTATCAATTCTTCTCTCGACTGTTTTATACGTATTAGTAACCATATCTTTCGTTACTTTTTCTCCATCTACACTTTTTACTTGATATAGAATTTCAAAACCACCTTGTAAATCCAATCCAAAATTTAATTGTCCAAATATTGGTTTAATTGATAATCCTAATCCAATAGATAGTAATACCATAATCACGGTATACAAAATGACTTTTTTGCTGTTTTTCTTCTTCTTCATATGTTCTTCCTCCTAAAATCTTACAAAATTGGTCTCCTTCTTTTTCTCTCTAACACGGTTTTAAAATAATCATCTAATTTTACTTCATCACAATTCATAATATCACTTACAATGTGATATAATTCTAAATCTTTTTTCTGCACCCACTCTTTTTCTTTTAAATAATTCCATATATCTTCCTCCTTGATATATGGTAATTGATGACGTTTTAAATCCATCCGTTTCGCATGAAGAGCAGGCATAACATGTCGATACAATTCTTGTTCTGATTGAAATGTAGCTTCCACCTTATCGCCTCTTTTCTCATACATAATCATTATACCTATTTTTTTAGAAATTTTAAAGTCAAATATATAAAAACTTATGAAAAAGACAAAAATAGCCATAAAAAAGAGATAAATATTCTATCTCTTTACAACCATATTTATAAAGTGATGATATATGGATCACTTTCTGTTCCCTTTCCATCTATAAATTGAATATCTGCTTTTAAATAAACTACTGGACGAACATAACGTGAAGCAGAATTAGCAACGATATTTCTTAAACGAAATCCGGAACTAAAATGACTGACATACCAAACGGCATTAGAAGAAGCACTTGTTTCACCAGAATAACCATTCATAGTCCAATAATGTTGATTCACATCTAAGTCTTCCACTAAATAAGATGTACACGCATCATTTGTTGAATTATCATATGACGCTGACTTACATTCATTATTTATAGTCGCTCTCAAATAATCTGTTACATTTATGAGCCCTACTTTGCCTTCCCACTGGTACGCCTTCTCATCTTCAATATTTTTTGCAATACTATCGTTATCTGCCTTTGGCATATGAATCACATTTCCAATATTAAAATTATGTACTTGAATTAGATTTTGAGCAGTACTACTTAGCTTTGTATAATATGTACTATTTAAATAACTGGCAAGACTAGAATCTTGTGTAATAGTACCACTTTTATTAGCAGATGTAAAAATACCATTTACTTTTCCAAAAATATTACATCCATATTGAGGCTTATCACAATATGTGTTATTAGTTGTCGCTCTATAGCCTGTTTCATCATATACGCGTTCCTCTGACAAACTATTGTGAACAATTTTGTAAGTTCCATCTGTTTCTTTTGCTATAATTCTCCATAATTCATCATTAAACTGAATATAATTATTAGGTTCATTTCCCCTATAAACATATCTGCCATATTCGTATGAATCTTGATATAATCCACTTCCAGATGTGACAACATCCTCGGTAATATCTATCCGTTGATCTTTCTTTGTGACTTGAACATGTACATTTAAAGTTTCTTGTAAATAACTATACCCAATCCCCATTGTTACAAAACATAACATACTTAAGATAATAATAGATCTCACACTATTTTTTCTTCTACGAATTTTTCTCATCTAACTACTCCTTCTAGCACACAAAAAAGTTGTTTCCACTACGAAAACAACTTTTTTCCTGTAAAACATTGAAAAACAAAGGTATTGTTAGCTAAATACCCCCCCCCATGGTAACTTTTTGTTAACGTTTATCTTTGTTTTCATAAACTCACCTATCTTCTAATAGCAACTTTAGTTTAACACATTTTTTCTATTTGTGCAATGAAATTTACTTCTATCAAAATGAGAAGATACATAAAATATGTTAGATAAGGGGGACTCATGAAAAATAAATTTATCCGTTCCACAATGATTTTACTAATCGGTGGTGCAATCACAAAATTACTTGGTATGATTATAAAAATTGTCATGACAAGAAATATCGGAAGTACGGGAATGGGAATTTATATGTTACTATCCCCTACTTTTATGTTACTTGTTTCTTTGGCACAATTAGGACTACCTGTTGCGATATCTACTTTAATTGCCAAAGAAGAACATGGTGAAAAAGAAATTATTTTCTCTTGCATTCCCATTGTATTATTTGTAAATATTCTATTAATGATTATTTTAACTTGTTTCTCAAAATTTCTAGCTTTTTCATTAGTGCATGAACCAAGATGCTATTACGCCTTTCTCTGTATGGGATTTGTCTTACCTTTTATCAGTGTTACAAGTATTTTAAGAGGATATTTTTTTGGAAAGGAACAGATGTTCCCTCATGTATTTTCTTGTATTGTCGAAGATGTTGTATGGTTATTTACATTGATTATTGGGATTCCTTATTTTTTAATGAAAGGAATTGAATATGCAGTTGCTTTTATCATTCTTTCCAATATTGTCAGCGAAATGACATCCATTATCATTTTATTTTGTTTTCTACCGAAACATATAAAAATTAAAAAGTATGACTTATTTCCGAAATGGAATATTATGAAAAAGATATTAAATATTTCACTACCAGCTACAGGATCACGTTTTATTGGAAGTATTGGATACTTCTTAGAACCAATTATCATGACACATGTCTTATTACAAGTTGGTTACTCTAATCATTTTATCGTCAATGAGTATGGGATTTTAAATGGATATGTACTACCTATGTTAACAATGCCAAGTTTTTTTACAATGGCAATTAGTCAAGCCCTTATTCCTGTCATCAGTAAAAGCTATGGAAAGAAAGACTATCGTGGAACAAAGAAAAAACTGAGTCTTGCTATACTTATATCTTTTTTAATTGGGATTCCTATTACAGCTATTTTTGTATTCTTTCCTGAGTTTCCTCTCCAAATTATATATCAAACCCATGAAGGAATCCCCTATTTGAGAGTTCTAGCTCCTATTTTTCTCCTCCATTATATTCAAGCACCTCTAACTGCTGCTTTACAGGCTATGGAACAGGCTAAAACGGCGATGAAAGGTACTTTACTAGGAATGATTTTAAGAACTGTTATTTTATTTGTATGCTGTTACTTTCGAATTGGTCTCTGGGCGCTTGTCATTGCGCTTTCATCCAATATTATCTTTGTTACTTTACATCAAGCAAAACATGTTAGAAAAAAATTAAATGTTATTTAGAAAGGAAATTGCCAACATAAAGTACTTTGTAGTATAATACACTGCGGTGATGAAAATGAAAACAAGAATCATTGATTGTACAAAGGAAATAGATGAAAATAAATTAAAAGAATGTGGTGAACTATTAAGAAAAGGAGAAATTGGAATCTTTCCAACGGAAACTGTATATGGAGTTGGAGCAGATGCTCTCAACGAAACTGCGGCTATGAATATATTTAAAGCCAAAGGAAGAGCAAATGATAACCCACTTATTGTTCATATTGCTGATTTTGATATGTTAGAGGAATTAGTAGAAACACCAAATGAAATGGAACAAAAACTAATCGATGCCTTTTTTCCCGGACCATTTACTTTAATTTTAAAACGTAAAGAAAAAGTCCCTAATGTCGTTACAGCGGGATTAGATACTGTTGGTATTCGTATGCCAGAAAATGAAATTGCACGTAAATTAATTACATATGCTAATCGTCCAATTTGTGCACCAAGTGCTAACTTATCAAGTCGCCCTAGTGGAACAAAATTAGAAGATATCAAAGATGAATTTGATGGCAAAGTTGCTTTTATGATCGATGGAGGTATGACAACAATTGGTGTTGAATCAACTGTTTGTAAAGTAATCGATGGTATTCCAACAATTTTAAGACCAGGTAAAATTACACCACAAGATATTGAAGCAGTCGTTGGAGTCTGTCGTTTAGATTCTCACTTATTTCAAAAAGCAACAGGAAAAGTAGAAAGCCCGGGTATGAAATATAAACACTATGCTCCAAAAGCCGAAGCTTTAATGGTATATTCAGAAGATGAAAATACGATGATGGAATTGATCAGAGAAAACTTAAAAGAAAATACTGCAATTATCGGTTTTCAGGAACACAAAAAATTCTTTCCTGATCAAACATATTATTCCTATGGTCACATCGGTCATCTAGAGGAAGTAATGCATAATATCTTTACTCTATTACGTCAAGTCGATCGTCAAAAACCTGACTTTATTATCATCGAAGGAGTAAAAAAGGAAGGCCTTGGTATTGCTATCATGAATCGCCTGATTCGTTCTGTTAGTTATCATTATGTTGAAAAATAAAAGACAGTTACCTGTCTTTTTTTATGAAGAAAGTAAATCTTGTTTTTTTATTACAAAAGTATGATGATTTTTTTGAAACGCATAAAATACTTCATTCAATGATACCCCTTTTCCTTTTAATACTTTGTGAAGCCATTTCGTATCTTTGCCAATTTCATGTAAACCACTCATGTTAATCACACCATCTAAAACAAGTGGAAATGGATAATCACTGCCTTCTTTGGCAAATACAGCTAAACTCCCATCTTCTTCTAAAACCGCGTAATTCACATCCTCTATTTGATGAATCCCCTCTTCTTTTAATTTTACAAATAGATAATCTAGACTATAGTTCAATTGACTAATATTCTTAAAATTTAATTTTCCATTCTCAATTAGTAGAATTGGGCTTTTCCCAAAAGCCTTTTTTAAACGCTCTTCTCGTTTCATCAACCACTGTAATAACATTTGTAACCCCCACAATAATACCAAAGCAAGGCTATAAAAATAGAATGTAATACCAGTCTTACGAATCGTTTCAATAGAAAATAAAATTAGCAATATGAAATTTCCTAATTCAAAGCAAGACATGGAATTTACTTCTTTATGTGGTTGAAAACGAAATACGACTAATAGAAATAAATAGACTAAACTTAATTTCCAAAATATTTCAATCATCTTATCACCTTATTTCATTTTGTACCTGTTCTAATTTTTTTATACATCACATATAGTAAATTAGGTGATCATATGAACTATTTAAAGAGTTTTAAAAAATATAGTATTGCATTCTTAATCTTTTTAGGAATTATTTTTATATTTACTTTTTTCCTTTCTATTTTTCACTATTTTGATGTTTTATCATATCAAGTGGTAGCGGTGATCAAATTCATTATCTTATTGGTTAGTTTCTTTGGTGGAGGATTTTTTATGAGTGTCTCAGCAACTAAAAAAGGATGGTTAGAAGGTTTGAAGTTTGCTTTTGTAGTAAGTATATTCCTTCTTTTATTCCAAGTATTAGGGATTGATAAAAGCTTCCATATCAAAGATTTAATTTTTTACTTAGTCTTATTTCTAACGTCTATTTTTGGTGGTATGATTGGAATTCACTTTACATTACATGAAAAATAAAGCACAATGTGCTTTATTTTAATTGATCGATGATTTTTTCAAAGTGCATATTATGACTAGCTTTTAATAAAATATAATCGTATTTTAATGGATGTTTTTCTATATAGTTCATATATTCTTCTACAGAACAAAAATACAAACTATGTTTTAATTTTCTTTTCATTACTTTTACTTCATTTCCAATGAATACAAAATCAATTGTCTTTTCTTTTTGGAACATACAAGCAAGTTGACGATGTATTTTTTTACTTTTTTTGCCAAGTTCTAAGATATCACCAAATATCATGCATTTTTTTCCTGGCAATGTTTTTAAATACTTCAGTGCAGCACAACTAGATTCCAAAGAAGCATTATATGTATCATTGATCAATGTTTGATGTGAATTGATGTCGATATGTTCTAACCTTCCTTTTAATTGAAAAGATGTATGATTTAATACTTCGATCATATCTTCCATTCGAACATGATACATGATACCTGTTTGAAGCGCCAAAAAGATATTATCCAATAGATGAAGGGCACAGTATGGAAGATCTACGTGATAGACTTGTTTCTGTACTCTTAATACCAGAACAATACCATCTTTTCTATGTTTTATTTGAGCGTGAAATGTATTTTGATTTACCAAAGTAACATCGTATTGTTTTGTTGCTTTTACTTTTTTTAAATAGCGATCATTACCATTAACGATAAGACTACCATGATTCATTCCTTCTGTAATTTCCATCTTTGCTTTAAAAATATTTTTTCGTGATTTTAAATACCCAATGTGACTCGTTCCTATGTTTGTAATAATCGCAACATTAGGATGTGCTAACATAGATAAACGAGCAATTTCTCCTTGGTGATTCATTCCCATTTCTAATACTAAGATTTCGTGATTGGCTTTTAATTGTAACATTGTCATAGGAACACCAATATGATTATTAAAATTTCCTTCACTTTTTAATACAGAATATTTCTTTGATAGAAAACGAGCAATTAATTCTTTCGTAGTTGTCTTTCCTACACTTCCAGTAATTGCAATCACACTCGGCTCAATTTGTTCTTTATGATAACGGGCAAGTGTTTGAAGCGCTTCATCCGTATTATCTACTAACAGAATCGGAATCTCAGTTTCAATAGAAACCATTTTCGATACAATAATCGCACTCGCTTTCTTTTTAATTGCTTCTTTTATATATTGATGACCATCTAAACGTTTACCAATTAAACATATAAAAACATCCCCTTTTTTCATAGTACGGGTATCGATGGAGATGTTAAGTATGTTTTTATCGTTTATTGTTCCTTGGATTAATATACCTCGTAGAAGTGATTGAATTTCTTCTACTTTCATCTTTCTCACCTTTTCTTTATGATTTCAAAAAATCTTTGAAATAATTTTTGACTCATAATATCATATGAGAAAAGTGTTTCTGGGTGCCATTGCACTCCTATAAAAAAGGGATGCTTTTTATCTTCTATAGCTTCAATGACACCATCAGGTGCAGTTGCAACAACATCTATTCTCTCTATATCTGTCACCATATATTTGTGAAAACTATTTACCTTAACAATTTCTCTCTGCATGATTTGATATAATTTTGAGCTTTTATCTAATATGACTTCATGAGCATAATCTCGTTTCTTTTGGCGATGATTACAAGATGAGTGAATTTCTTTTAAATTGCCGTGAAAATAAACGCCCATCGCTTGCATTCCCATACATATACCTAATGTTGGAAGTTGGTGCTTATAACAATAATCAAGTGCATATAAATCATAATCCATGACTTCATCTCCACCAGGGAAAATAACACCAGAACACAGATCTAAAAGACGAGTTAGATCGTTCTTTTCTTCTTCTGTTAATGCTGGTACATCAGAAGCTTTTTGATCTACATAACAAGTTGTACTAGGAGGTACAATCCCGATAGGAATACCTCCACAAGCTACTACCACCATACGAACATCATCATACATCACAGTTACGTCATTATGCCCTCTTGTCTTTTCAGGCCTTTCCATAATTCCGATAAATGGTTTCATATGCCTCCTTTATAAAATAAAAAAGTATTGGACTAATCCATATACTTCGTCATTGATTTCATCATCTGATTAATTTGCTTTTGACTCGGCTTTCTACCCATCTGCATCATCATCCCTTTAATCATTTGTTCGTTGATCGGTGGGTTCTTTTTCATATATTTTTTCATATATCTACGAGCCAAGAAGAATCCTACTACTGCTCCTGCAATAAAACCTCCTAGCACTTTTAATAAATCCATTAGAAATGCAATCCAATCCATGCTATAACCTCCTAAATAGTATTCTACTAAAAAATCATGAAACTTTCAAGGCTTACTACAATTTATGATTTTATTTTTATATGATTCATAAATGCTTTCAAATAAAAATAATCTCCATTTTCAAAATCACACACAAAAATATAGGGGTCCATATAATTTAATAAACGAAAGATACCAGGAATTGTTTTAGAGGTTACAATCTTTAAATAACTAGAGCGAATGAGATAAGAATCTCCTGCAATTTCATAATCATATTTCTTTTTCGAATGTGGATATTTCGTCGTAAAATAGTGATTTAAGACCTCTTTAGGCCATGATTTACAAAGTTGTAAATAACAAGGAATACGGTATGAAATTGTTTCCTCTTTTCCTTCTATGATTCGTTTTAACATATAATATAGTTCGAATTCTTTTTCTTCTAATGTATTTGCAATCTCACCTTGAATTAAAAATAAATAATATGTTCTCATCCCATCACCATTCTTATTTAAACATATAGGAGTGTCGAAATCATACAAAAAAAGTAGGAAACTCCTACTTAATTAATTCAATCATTCTCTGTAATACTGAATCAAAATCTAATCGATGCGCTTTTAAAATATCATCTTTCGAACCGCTTGCACCAAACGTATCAATTGTAAATAAGAATTTATCATTGTAAACAAAACGATACCAGCTTAAAGAAGAAGAATATTCTAACACAAATGTTTTGATATATGGTGTTAAAATCTCATCTTGATATTCTTTTGGTTGTTCTAAAAATTTCTCCATGCATACCATACTAACAACACGAATGTCGATTCCTTGCTCATGATATAATTTTTCTTTTAATCGTAGTGCAGTTTGTACTTCTGGACCAGTGGCTATTAAAATTGCATGTAATACACTTCTCTCCGGAGCGATTATATAGGCACCAAAATGTACTTTTTCAATATCTGATGAAATCACAGTCGTCACTGGATTTTTCGATAAAATTAATGCACTTGGTTTATTTTGCTTCAGTATTTCATTCCAACAACCAATGATTTCTTTCATATCGCAAGGACGATAGACATCGAGATTTGGTGTTGCTCGTAAAGTGGCTAGTTGCTCAATTGGTTGATGAGTTGGGCCATCACTGCCTATCGTAATATCATCATGTGTAAAGATATAAGTAACTGGTAAACTCATCAAAGCAGACATACGCAAAGCCGGTTTTAAATAGTCAGAAAAAGATAAGAATGTAGAGCCATATGGATGAAATCCTGTAAGTGCTAAACCATTTAAAATAGCCCCCATAGCATGTTCACGTACTCCAAACCATATATTTTTTCCAAGATAATGAGTTTCATTTAAAATGTCAGGATAATCTTTTAAATACGTTTTAGTAGAAGATGCTAAATCAGCACTTCCTCCAATTAAATAGTCGTAAGACTTTGCTAATTCTTCTAATACCATATGGTTTAAATCACGAGAAGCAATCTTATCCTCAGGATCAGGAAGCACCCATTCCTTCTTGCTTAAATCAATCTCATCTTCACGATTCAATAGAAATTTTAATTCTTTTGGTAATTCTTCTCCCGTTTCTTGTTGATACTGACGATATTCATTCGCCCACTCTTGATATTTCGCACTTGTATGCTGTGCTAAAGCTGCTGTAAATGTATTTTTTGCTCCATCATGGACATAAAATGGAGTATCTGGCATACCTAATTTTTGCTTTAACTGTGCCATATCCTGGTCATCTAATACTTTTCCATGGACTGCATTTGTTCCTTCTAAAAGAGAACCTTCTCCGATTTTCGTTTTTACGCGAATAATCGTTGGCATTGAAGAACGTTTTGCCTTATCCAAAGCACGATCAATATCTTTAACATCATTCCCATTTGATACAGAAAGCGTTTCCCAACCACAAGCTTCAAAACGTTTTAAAATATCTTCATCTAATGTGTGTTTCGTATCACCATCTAAGCTAATAGAATTGCAATCGTATAATACAATTAAATTATTTAATTTCCAAGAACCAGCTAAAGAAATTGCCTCCTGTGCAATTCCCTCCATCAAATCGCCATCTCCACATAGACAATAAACATGATAATCAAACATCTTTTCCATTTTGTTCTTTTTATCTGTACGATGTATTAAAAAACGATTCTCTAATATTTTTTCTCCTAAGGCCAACCCTACTGCTGTAGCAATTCCTTGTCCTAAAGGTCCAGTTGAAACCTCTACACCTTCAGTCACCCCATATTCTGGATGCCCTGGTGTTTTAGAACCATACTTACGAAATTGCTTTAAATCATCTAATGATAAATGATACCCACATAAATACATCGTCGCATACAAAAGTGCAGAACCATGACCAGAAGATAACACAAAACGATCACGATTCAACCAGTGTGGATCATTGACATTAAACAGTAGATGCTTCGAGAACAAAGTATACATCATCGGAGCAGCATCCAATACAATTCCTGGATGTCCACTTCCTGCCTGTTTTATCATATCAATTCCTAAAGTTTTTATATTGCGAATAATTAATTCTTCCATTGTCATAGAAATCCCCTCTATTCTTAAATTTATTATAACATGTATCGATTATATTAGTAAATTGATTTCTACAGAAATTATTTTACATTCATCGCAACATATTCTCGTTCCGACTTCATCACATCCTCTTCCATTTTTTGTTGGCTCATTGAACTCATATAAGTAAATGTTACAATAAAAGCTAAAAATCCAATCACAAATTTGTTTTTTAATAATTCTTTCATACAACAACCTCCTCTTTCTGTTTTTATCTTACTACGAACACTTGTTCGTGTCAATAGCAAACACAAACAAATGTTTGACTTTTTACATTTTACATGCTATACTGTATACAGGATGTAAAAGGAGGGGCCTATGAAAGAATTGACGAAACGTCAAAATGAAATCTTAAACTTCATTAAATCATATATTGTTAAATATGGATATCCCCCAACTGTAAGAGAAATTGGCGCATCATTAGGGGTATCTAGTCCAGCAACAATTCATGCACATTTAGAAAACTTAGAAGAAAAAGGTGTTATTCGTAGAAAAGAAACAAAAAATCGTGCTATCGAACTACTTGTCGATAATGAATATGCCAAAAAGGAAGAGGAAGTAGTAGAAGTTCCATTACTGGGAAAAATTACCGCTGGAAGTCCAATTGAGGCAATTCAAAATCCTGGAGAATACTTTTCCCTACCCGCTTACTTAATTCCTAAAAACAAGGAAGTATTTACTTTGAAAGTTAGCGGAGAAAGTATGATTAATGCAGGAATATTAGATGGTGATATCGTCATTGTCGAAAGACAAAATACAGCCCGTAATGGACAAATTGTAGTAGCTATGACAGAAGAAAACGAAGTAACTTTAAAAACATTTTATAAAGAATCAAACTATTTTAGATTACAACCAGAAAATGATACAATGGATCCAATCATCTTGGATCAAGTATCTATTTTAGGAATTGCTATTGGACTATATCGTAAATTATAGTCCAATTTTATTAGGAGGAAATATATGATTATTACCATGAAAGAACCAGGAACACGTTTTGGTGTACGTGTCGGAGCCATCATCTATAATGAAACTTACAGCAAAGTTTTAATTGAAAAAAAAAGAGAAAATCTCTATCGATTTCCAGGAGGAAGAATTGACATCCACGAAGATAGCAAACATGCCATTGAAAGAGAACTATTAGAAGAATTACATATCAAATTAGATTACAAATTAAAATATATATTGGAGATGTTTGTCGCCTCACCCAATACAAAATATCACGAGATTGGTTTTTATTATCTCTGTCAAATGGATGAAAATAAGTTTAAAAATGATACACAGTCTTATGATGGAGATACCGTATTTGAATGGGTAGCAATCAATCATCTTCAAACATATCCTATACTAGAAACCCCAATTCAAAATAAAGTTGCTGAAAATAATATAAAAGATGATACATTAGAACATATTGTATATCGTGAATATGAATCATAGTCTAGTCACTATGGTTTTTTTGTAAATAAAAAGCAGTTTTAAGAAACTGCTCCAAAAAATCCTAAATAAATTAAGAAAGCAAAGAAGATAACGCTCACAATCCAACCATTGATACGATCCATTCTCGTTGTTTTATTTTTTATACCTAATGCCATAGTTGTAAATACACCAGAAATTAATCCACCAACATGTGCTGCATTATCAATACCTGGGCTTAAAAAGCCAACTAGCAAGTTCAAAATAATAATCGGAATAATTTGTGAACGGAGTACTGTTCCTAAATAAACACGATAGTGATATCCGAAATACACTAAAGAACCCAGTAAACCAAAAATTGCTCCACTCGCTCCGGCACTAATTTTTAAACTGCTACCAAATGAAATAGATAGTAAATTGCCTGCAATTGCACTCAGTAAATAAATTGCTAAAAACTTCCACTTTCCTAAAAAACTTTCTAATTGCGGACCAATTACATAAAGAGAATAACAATTCACAAGTAAATGAATAATACCGATGTGAATAAAAGCACTTGTAACTAAACGATATAATTCCCCTGCTCTAACAAGTTCTCCCAAATTAGCCCCAAACTTTAATAAAGTTGCTACATCATTTGATCCATTTCCAAATAAATACATGAAAATAAAAACAAGAATATTAATTAAGATAAGAGCAGTCGTCACAACTGGTTTTTTCATACGGAAAACATCTTCTGCTGCTTTTGCATCCTCTTCTGATTTCTTTGTAATATCCTGTGTTAAACGCATAAATAACTCAACACCTTTTTCTTTAAATGTCGTTTGTTTTACTAAATCTGGAAATGCTTCACAAACAACTTTATTCTTTTGTAATTGCGATGTAGAATTATCAAACACTGGAATACATGAAATATGTTCAAATTTTTGTTTTTCTTTGATTAAATTAACATTATCTCCTAAGTTCAAATAAAAGGAAATCATTTCCATATTCATAGAAACTGTCTTCTTTTTAATCTTTTTCAAAATACTACGTGTTTTTAATAGATCAAATTGAAATTGTTCATCGTTATGAATATAATCTGTCACAATTCTGACAATGGGATAATCACTGTCCAAATTTTCTAACCAGATTTCATTTTTGGCCCCATGTAAAACAATGGGATTATAATCTTTATCAGTAATAAAATAATGTAATAATTTCATCACTAATTCATCATTTTTCGTTTCGATGATCATTCCTTGTTCTTCCATAGTATCACCTATCTTTCTAATTGCTTTTCAATATTTAAGAAACACTCTGGTAATGGACTATCAAATTCCATATATTGCTTTGTACGAGGATGAATAAATCCTAACGTTTTAGCATGTAAACATTGTCCTGTTTCATCAAATAATTTGCGATTTCCATATACTTTATCATTGATAATTGGATGACCTATATAATTCATATGAACGCGGATTTGATGGGTTCTACCAGTTTCTAGTTCTAATTCTACTTTTGTCGCATTCTTATATCGTTCTAAAACACGAAAATGAGTCACTGCATCTTTACTATTTTTATCAGTAACTGCCATTTTTTTACGATCTTTTAAATCGCGTCCAATAGGAGCAATAATATCTCCACTATCTTCTTCTATTACACCCCAACAAAGTGCGATATATTTACGATGGGTTGTTTTATTTTTTAATTGTTCAGCAAGTGCAATATGTGTCTCATTGTTTTTTGCGACAACTAATAATCCTGTCGTATCAGCATCAATTCTATGAACAATTCCAGGACGAAAATTGCCGTTTATATCACTTAAATTTTTAGAATGATACAATAAGGCGTTGACTAAAGTTCCATGAGGATTTCCTACTGCAGGATGAACAACCATTCCGTTCGGTTTATTAACAACTAATAAATCATCATCTTCGTAGACAATATCTAGAGGAATATTTTCAGCTTCATGGCTCATTTCCTCCTCAGTAAATGATTGTACTTCAATTTTATCTCCTACTTCTACTTGATAACTATTCTTACTAGGCTTTCCATTTACTAAGATTGTATTTCCTTTTATCATCTTTTGCACCTTAGTACGACTAAAACCAGTTAGATTCATAACATACTGATCTAATCGTCCAGCTTTTTCTTCGACTGTGAATTCTTCCATCCTATCTCCTCCTTTAGTAGTGCAATAACACATAAGAAGACACCAATACAAATACAAATATCTGCATAGTTAAAAATTGGCATATGAATTTGAAAGAGTTCAAAATCTAAATAATCAATCACGTAACCATGAATCAAACGATCCCATAAATTACCGAGAATTCCTCCAATAAATAATCCATATCCGACCTGCTCTAATGTACTATTCACACGATCTCTCATTAAAAAATAATATATAATAAATAAAGTAATACAAGCAATGATAATTAAAAAGAAACGGTTTCCATTTAAAATATTAAATGCAGCCCCATAATTTCTTACATAAGTAAGGTGAAAAAAGTCTCCAATCACAGCAACACTTTTTTCCAGTGATATTACTTCATTAATCACGTATTTTATCAGTTGATCAAGAAAAAAACAAGCGAAACTAATTCCAATAATTTTTTTCATATTACCACCTGTATTATTATAACAAACTTTTTTCTTCTTTACTATATAATTTTAAGATTCATATTGGGAAAAACCTTTTGTAAAGCTTCTCTTTCCATTAGAATCTAACCATAATACATCAACATCTGATACATTTTCAATCATCTTTTTACCCTGTTCTACATCCATCATATATAATACTGTACTCAGCGTATAAGCTGTTTTAGAATCTTTCGTAATTACTGTTACCTTATCAATTTTATCAGCTGGATATGAAGTACTTGGGTCGATAAGAAGGTGATAGCTTTTTCCGTCATATTCATACCTATCTATATCGCTTACATTTGTAACAATAGTACGATTCTTTAAACGTACTATTGTCGCTACATCATTTCTATTTAATATTTCTAAAGCTACTTTATACGGTTTATTATCAAGAGAAAATCCTGCTGTGGCATTGCCACCTTCTTGAATTAAATATTGAGTTATTCCCTCTTTTTTCAAATACTTTATAATTTCATCATTTGCAAATCCAAGAGGAATTTTGCCAAGCTCTATCATTGGGTGAGTATTTTGAATTTGATCATCTCCTAACAACACGAGTGACTGTTGGTCTTCTTGCTTCCACTGATCAATTTGTTCAGGGGATGGAACTTTCTTTTCTGTCTTTAAATAACGGCTCCAACCATCAATCACAGCTCCTTGATTGATTTGAAAAGCACCTCCACTCTTTTGAACCCAATTATGACTATATTCTAACATTTCATATAGCTTAGGAGGTAATGTAAGCACATCACTATCTTCTTTATTATAGCGAATTGTATGAATATTTACTATATTATCATATGCTTTATGAGCATTGACTAGTTGATGATATTGTTCATAAATAGATTGTATTTTATTCCAAGCTTTTTTTACTTTTTCTGGGTCATCTTCATAGAATCGAATCGTAATATCCGTATCAAAATAACGGAATTTCTTTTCATATAATTTTACTTTATTAGAAAAGAAAAGAATAAAAATTAAAATAAGTGCTAATAAGAGTGCTATAAACCATATTACAATATTTAATTTCTTATGCATATAATACCTACTTTCTTTTCTTTGTTTGATAATCACTTAAAAAGTCATCCATAGTTTCATAGTCAACATATGTCTCATTGCTTTGTATCCATCGACATAATTGTAACCTTTTAAAAATTTTTGTTTGATTTAATGTAAATAAAATCTCATAAGCTTCACTACTAAGATGGGGTGCAATTACTAAAAAGTCTCTCTTTTCTCCTGTATCAGGTGTATTAACCATTTTAAAAGCCGTCATTTGATAATCATGAGCAAGTATGGTTAAAAGATTATTTTGCGGAAAAAAAGGAGAATAAATTAACTCTGGTCCATAATCACATTGCATTTGTGTTTTTAATACTTCTAAATGAGGATTATGTTTCAATTCTTCTAATAAAGAAGTATTGTGATAAAGATAATCAACATTTTCATATCCTACATTCAAAACTACATCATACACATCTCTATAACCAAAGGGAATTAATACACCTTCATTTGATAATAAAAAACCAAGTCTACTATAACTTCCATCTTTTTGAAATAAATCTTCTATCACAGAATCACCATCTCTATTATATCATGACCAAAAGAAAAACAGTAGATTATTTATTCTCTACTGTATCTAAGTCCATTACTTTTTCATACACTTGTTTTAATTCTTTTCCAATTTCTTTAATATCACGCTTTTGAGCTTCTAAATACCCTTGTTCTGTAACATCTGGTAATTGATGTTCTACAATCTTCTTAATTTTATCTTGAAATTCTTCTAAAGTTTTCGCTTTATAAATATTTTTACCATCTTCAAACCAACCTTCATAAATTGGAATGTCTCGGATTAATGTCGGTATTTTACAAGCTAATGCCTCTAATAATACAATTCCTTCTGTTTCTTCATGTGTCATAAATAAAAATAAATCAGCGCCAAAATATGCTTTTTTTAACTCTTCACGAGGTAAATAACCTGGAAAGTGTAAATTATCTAATTTTGTCGTTACAGCTTCTCTAACAGAACTAGGAACTGTATTTAAATTCGTATAACCAAACCAAATAAATTGATATTCAGGCATACGTTTTGCTAGTTCTACAAACTCTGTAATTCCTTTTCTTTCTAAATATAATCCAACACTCATAATCACTTTATCTGTTTCTTTAAAACCAAATTTTTTTCTAAAATCTTCACGATCATGAGGACCTTTTTGATAAAATTTTAAATCAATTCCATTGGAAATTGCTACAATTGGCTTTCCTAAATCATATCCTTCTAATAATTTTTTAGAATAAGGCGTTGGTGTAATAATATAATCAGCAGAAGAATATAATTTCTTCAACCATGTTTTAAAAAGTGGTGCCACTTGATTTGAAAGAATAAACGAATTGCGAAAATCTTCTTCTGTCGAATGAGCATGAAAAATTACTTTCTTACCTGCTTTTTTCGCTCTTTTGCCCATCAAATACGATTCTGGAAAAATAGTATTAATATGAACAATATCATAATCATCTTTCGGATTTAATGTATATGGTACATGATTTAATCTCAAAGCTTCCTGTTGATGAATAATTGCACGTCCTACACCACTTTTTTCTACTTCTTTCATTTTATCTGAATGTAATAATATCTTCATTGCCACACCACTTTCTATTGTTTTTTACTTGATTTTTCTTTTTTCTGATCCTTCTTTTGCTCTTTCGGATCTAATACTAATTCTAAATTATATTTCTTTAATAATTCATCTAATACATCATCATTTTTAATCTGTGTTTTTATTGCCATAATATAGTCACCTATTTCATTATATCACAAATCAATTCGAACTAATATCACATCTTCTCCAATTTTTTCGATTTGTTCCCATTTTATCTCTATTTCATTTTTATTAGAAAATAAAGAGACAAAAAATTTACTTTTCTCTACAATTAATTTCTCCATATTCCCATTCAAGGCATTAATCGACACATCAATAATATTACCAACTAATTTTCCATCGATCATATTAACAACATCTTTATGTTGTAAATCAGATAATCGCATGATACCACCTAACCAAATATATGTAAATTAATATTTTTTATGCATTTAAAAAGTGAGTCTAAGACTCACTTCCTACTGTCATTTGAACTGACGAATGATATTCTACTTCTTCTGTATCCAAGTTTACTACATAATACCCTGTTTGAATATTACTTTCTTTTTTTGGCTTCACATATACATAATATGTTCCATCTGCTTGTTGTTCATATCGTTCTATTGACTGATTTTCACCTACTAATATTTGTAGTTGTTCTTCTGTACTCTTTGGCTCTTCTGAATCTTTACCCGTATCCGTATATTGTGTTTTTGGAGTCGTTGTTTTAGGTTCTTTTTCTTTTGATGATTCATTTTTGTTAAACATAAATATAATCATAATGACAAGCACTATCAGTACAACAACAGCGCCAATTAGCAAATATATTATTTTTTTCTTGTTCATACCTCACCTCACTATATCACTTTCTAATACCATGTAAAATTAACTCTAATATTTAATGCATATCCTGCATTTCCAACGTTATCTACACTTCGCCATGCGAAATCCGTATATGTAAATGTTCCTCCAACTCCAGCCTTCCAATCTCCACAATCTCCTGTAAACCAGTTTGGACATTTTGTTCCACTTCCATTGTGATTCCATTTATATTGTGAATAACTTACTCCTGAATGTTGATCTTTTTCAACTGTATTAAATTCAAAACTAACTGCACTATATCTTCTTCCTCTAATATTAATGGTACAACTTACATCAGACGCTGTTCCACCTTTTCCTCCACAATCATTTGATGTCACGGTTCCTCCAGATATCTCAATACTAGAATATTTTGGTGATAATGGTTTTACTTTATCAATCCAATAACTAGATGTAAAACATGTACGGCTATTTCCTGCAGCATCACGAACGACGATTTGTCCAGATATTTTTCCGGAATTAGATAATGTTTTGGTTTTCTTTCCAGTATTGTTATCAACATAGGTATATGTTCCGTTTCCTTCTCCTCTATACCAATCCCAACTTTTCGTATCACTTGTTGGGGTAATTGTTAATACCACATTATCTTTTGTCCATTTATTGGCTGTATGGTCTGCTGTAACAGTTGGACAATTTGGCGGTGTTTTATCTACTTCCGTTACATTTGTCGATGGACAAGTAGTAGTATGACCAACATTATCAGAAACACTACCTGGTGAATAACTTCCATTAGCAGTTACGGTTTTAGTGGCATTTCCTTTACATCCAGAGCCACCTGTATCACTACAAGTTCCAGTAATTGTTACAGAACTTGTATTTACTTTCTTACTTGTCGTACAAGTCGGTGCTTTCTTATCAATCTTTACTGTTTGATTGGCCTGACAAGTAGCACTATTTCCAGCATTATCATAAACAACACCCGCTTTTCCAACTCCAGCTGGTCCGGCATTGGTAATACTATAGTTTTGACCGGAAGTTCCATTATATGTATATGAAATATTACCCTTACATCCAGAACCACCAGTATCATTACATACTCCGGTAATTGTTCTTGTTCCACTAGTCCAAACAGTACTTCCTCCAGAAGATGTACAAGTAGGAGGAGTTGTATCTATTTTGATATTTTGGCTAGAAGTACAATTTGTCTCATTTCCAGCTTTATCTTTTACTGTACCTAAAGTTACTTTATCATTCATCTGTGTTGTATATTCTTTCTTAAGATTATTTGTTATACAACCACTTAGTGAATCTTGACACTTACCATATGCAGTAACTGCTTTATTTGTCCAATTTGTATTACTCAAGGATACAGTACATGTTGGTTTTGTTTTATCTACTCTAACAACTTCAGTAGCTGGACATGTTGTTTCATTTCCTGCTTCATCTTTTACAACACCTGGTGACATAGTTGCATTAGCGTCAGTACTAATTGTCTTAGAAACTGTTTTGGAAACACATCCTGCACCTTCTCCATCATCGATACAAGTACCAACAATCGTTCTCGATTGATTTGTCCACGTCTTACTTCCACCACTACTAACACATTTAGGTCCTGTTCTATCGATATTTTTAATAGTGATTTTCCCACTTGCGATGTTATTCGCATAATCTTTTACTTTAATTTTATAAGTTCCATTTTTAGTTGTAGTATATGTTGGGGCACTTGTCCATGTTGCTCCATCGTCAAATGAATATCCAGCAATTCCAGATGGAGTATCTGTGGCAATGACTTGAATCGTTACTTGACGTGCCCAAGATGTTGTATTTGGTTTAATGCTTGTAATAACAGGTGGTGTATTATCTATTTTTGTAATACTAACATTTGAACTCACTGTTTCTCCATTTAATATCACTTCTGCATAAATTGTTGTATTCTCTTTTACTTCTAACTCTTTTTTCTTACCACTCGTAAGTACTTGCCAATTACCACTGCCTATTTTATAACGATATGTAACGCCACTTACTCTGGTTGGATAATTAATCGTTACATCTTTTTTATTTGTCCACTTTGAAGCACCACTCACTATAAATGTAGCTGCTGATATACTTTTCGTTTTAAATGTAATGCTTTTTTCAGTTGTAAGACCAGCTCCATTTGTGACTCTGACTGTTACTTTATAACTTGTATTTCTCTTTAATCCTTCAAATTGATAAAAATTACTACCTAATACTTTAGTATAACTTCCATCCCCTATTTTATATTCATATCCACGAATGCCAGATTCATTATCAGATCCGTTAGCAAGTACCATTGCTTCTGTCGCACCAATATATCCAGTTTGTAGTGTCAATGTTGGGGCAGAAGTATCTGAATAGCTACAGTTTCCTTTTTCAATTTTTAAATTTCCACTTGTTCCATTGATACAAAATGATCCATTTGTCACATTTTTTAATTCTAATTTTCCATTTGCATTCTTAAAAATAAAACCACCAATAAATTGATTATTTTTTAATTTTAATCTTTCATCGGTAATTAAAATTTGCGTATTTCCTTCCACTTTATCCATCGCTGTTTGCAAATTTGTTTCTTTCAATAATGCTTCAGCACTATTTTTTAGTGCTGTCATCCTGGAATTGGTAATTACGCGATTAACCGTTGGATATGTGATCAACGCAATCACGGCAATAATTACAATCACAGCTAATAATTCAATTAATGTAAATCCTTTTTTTATTCGTATCCCACTGCTCATACATAGCCTCCTATTATCTATCTTTTATTTTATAATATTTCACTACATATTGCAAGTATCAAGATAGATGTATAATCCCTCTTTTTTTGTACAATATTCTAATAGACAGAAAGGAGCTATTTATGGCACGACACAAAGTAGAAATTTGTGGCGTGAATACTGCGAATATTAAAGTTTTAACTAATGAAGAAATGATTCAATTATTTCAAAAATTAAAACAAGGTGACTTATCTGCCAAGGATCAGTTAATACAAGGAAATTTAAAACTCGTGTTAAGCGTTTTAAAAAAATTTAATCACCGTGTCGATAACATGGATGATCTGTTTCAAGTTGGTTGTATTGGTTTAATTAAAGCCATTGATCATTTTGATTTATCATATGAAGTAAAATTTTCCACCTACAGTGTACCCATGATTCTAGGTGAAGTAAAAAGATACCTGAGAGATAATAATAGTGTTAGGATTGCTAGAAGTATCAAAGATACTGCATATAAAGCATTAAAGAAAAAAGAAGAATTAACTGCTATCCAAGGAAAAGAACCTACAATTAGAGAAGTAGCGAAGGAACTGAATCTATCAGAATATGAAGTAAGTAACGCTTTAGATTCATTAAAAGAGGCGATTTCCATGTTTGAACCTATCTATAATGATGGTGGAGATACGATTTATTTAGAGGATCAATTAGAAGATAAAAAGAATAAGAACTATTCTTTAGAAACTAAAATTGCTTTACATGATGCGTTACAAAAATTAAAAGAAAAAGAACGCTATGTTCTTACTTCTAGATATTTTATTGGTAAAACACAAATGGAATTGGCAGAAGAAATTGGTATTAGTCAAGCTCAAATCTCACGATTAGAAAAATCTGGGATTGATCATATCAAAAAAATGATTCAATAAAATTGAGATATATAAAAAGCCGCACCATTTTGGTGCGGTTGCAATTGTAAGTTGGCATTTTTCTTAGTATTTACGATTGATGATTTTAATACCATGTAAAATTAACTCTAATATTTAATGCATATCCTGCATTTCCAACGTTATCTACACTTCGCCATGCGAAATCCGTATATGTAAATGTTCCTCCAACTCCAGCCTTCCAATCTCCACAATCTCCTGTAAACCAGTTTGGACATTTTGTTCCACTTCCATTGTGATTCCATTTATATTGTGAATAACTTACTCCTGAATGTTGATCTTTTTCAACTGTATTAAATTCAAAACTAACTGCACTATATCTTCTTCCTCTAATATTAATGGTACAACTTACATCAGACGCTGTTCCACCTTTTCCTCCACAATCATTTGATGTCACGGTTCCTCCAGATATCTCAATACTAGAATATTTTGGTGATAATGGTTTTACTTTATCAATCCAATAACTAGATGTAAAACATGTACGGCTATTTCCTGCAGCATCACGAACGACGATTTGTCCAGATATTTTTCCGGAATTAGATAATGTTTTGGTTTTCTTTCCAGTATTGTTATCAACATAGGTATATGTTCCGTTTCCTTCTCCTCTATACCAATCCCAACTTTTCGTATCACTTGTTGGGGTAATTGTTAATACCACATTATCTTTTGTCCATTTATTGGCTGTATGGTCTGCTGTAACAGTTGGACAATTTGGCGGTGTTTTATCTACTTCCGTTACATTTGTCGATGGACAAGTAGTAGTATGACCAACATTATCAGAAACACTACCTGGTGAATAACTTCCATTAGCAGTTACGGTTTTAGTGGCATTTCCTTTACATCCAGAGCCACCTGTATCACTACAAGTTCCAGTAATTGTTACAGAACTTGTATTTACTTTCTTACTTGTCGTACAAGTCGGTGCTTTCTTATCAATCTTTACTGTTTGATTGGCCTGACAAGTAGCACTATTTCCAGCATTATCATAAACAACACCCGCTTTTCCAACTCCAGCTGGTCCGGCATTGGTAATACTGTAATTTTCTCCTGTAGTTCCATTATATGTATAAGAGATGTTCCCTTTGCAACCAGAACCACCAGTATCGCTACATATTCCTGTAATTGTTCTTGAGCCCCCAGTCCAATCATTACTTCCTCCAGAACTCTTACATGTTGGTGGAATTTTATCAATTTTTGTTACATTAAATACTCCTCCATTGAGGCTTTCGCGCTCGTTGTATGTATCCCTAACTCTTGCGATAATATTGCCATTATCGGCAAACCATACATTTGTATTTAATTCTTGGGTTACAATCCAGTGGACACCACCATCTAAAGAATATTCAAATACATATCTATTTTTACTGACATTAGGGTAATGAATCGTTACTGTCTTCCCTTTGTTCGTCCATACAGTTGCACCTGGATTTACAGTATAAGTAGGTGCTGTAGTATCTGGGGTTTTTGTTTCTTCTCCTTCATTAAATTTATATTTTCTTGTATAATCTTTATCTACTTCTACTAATACATAATCTGTATCTAGAAATTCTTTCCCCGTTTTAGGATTTTCTAAATGCTGATCTAAATAACCTGCTTCTTTCAAATCGGCTATCGTAACTTTTACACGTCCACCCGATTCATCTAACTGAGGAAATTTTTCCTTATAAGTTAGGGTATACTGTTCTGCAGCTAAATAAATGTCTTGTAATGTATTTGCGTATTTTTGCTCATTATTACGACGAACAGAGCTTGTAATCGTTGGAAGTGCTATCAATAAAATAACTGCTAAAACAGCAATTACTCCAATTAATTCAATTAATGTAAAACCCTTTTTCAATCGCATCTCACTGCTCATATATAACCTCCTGTATATAATCTCTTATGTTCATATAACAATTTTACAATACTTTTCACATGTTTTCAAGCAGGAAAATACAATGCATGAAATTTACTATATGCTAATTAAAAGGCGAGAAATTTCTCCCTTTCTAACAATATCCAGCAACTCTTGGTTGATTCGCACAATTTCCTACCATATCACAAACTGAGAATCCATAATATGCATAATAAGCACCAAAGCTTCCCATAACAAATCCATCTGGTCCTGTTGCCGCAGCACCATATAATGGACCATGTTCCATCATAATTGATCCAGAATTTCCAACTAAATTATATATACCTTCTAATCCTGAAGCAGAATCATATATATCAATTTTCGCATAGCAGGTAAAAGGTTGATAAGATCCATCTGAATAATGGTATCCTCCCGCATGCATTGCAACTCTCCAATATGGTGGTGTTTTATCAATACGAATCATTGTAGACGCTTCAGAAGAACATTGGCCACTTGATATACAATAACGAATATATGTTGCTTCATTACGTTCTGTTGTGTATTGAGTAGTTGTAAATGTGTTTTTAGCGGAATTTGAATATGTCGCCCAACTCGTGTTTGCATATCGCCATTGCCAGTAGGCGACATTCACTTTATTATTTGGTGTTTTTACTGTTAATGCATAACTGTAGTTTACCCAATTTCCTCCAGTCGGATTCGTAATAATTGGGGCATCTAATTTATTCGTAACATGAACATGTTGGTTGGCTGGGCAAACTGTACTGTTTCCAGCTTTATCATATACAGTTCCTGGAGATGCAGTTGATGTATCTGTTTCTGGATAAAACGTCTTAGTAACATTTCCCTTACATCCTGAGCCATCATCATTACATGTACCAGTTAATTTAACAGATCCTCCTATTACCCAATTAGAGTTACCACCACTACTTGTACATGTTGGTTTTTTTCGATCTAAACGAATCGATTGATTGGCCTGACATGGAGCACTATTTCCAGCATTATCATAAACAGTCCCTGCCTGTCCTGCTCCTGCTGGTCCTGCGTTATTAATATTCCAATTGGTATTTTCTGCAGCATTATATGTATATGAAATATTACCTTTGCATCCGGATCCACCTGTATCACTACATACTCCAATAATCTTTCTTGTACCATTTGTCCATTCAGTACTTCCTCCTGATGATACACAAGTTGGGGGTATCTTATCAATTCTTGTTACATTAAATACTCCTCCATTTAAATTATCTCGTTCATTATATGAATCTCTTACTCGTGCGATAATAGAACCATTTTCAGAAAACCATATTTCGGTATTTAATTCTTGTGTTATTGTCCAATGGATTCCGCCATCTAGAGAATATTCAAATATATATCTGTTTTTACTAACATCAGGATAATGAATAGTTACTGTTTTGCCTTGATTGGTCCATACTGCTGCTCCTGGATTTACTGCATAAGTAGGTGCGGTAGCATCAGGACTTGCAGTTGCTTCTCCTTCATTAAATTTGTAATTTCTAGTATAATCATTATTTATTTCAATTAATACATAATCTGTGTCTAGAAACTTCTCTCCTGTTTTTGGATTTTCTAAATTCTGACTTAAATAACCTGCTTCTTTTAATTCTTTAATTGTAACAGTAGCTCTTCCTCCTGGTGTTTCCAGTTGAGGAAATTGCGCTTTATTTATTAAAGTATACTGTTCTGCTGCTAAAAAAATATCACTCAATACACTTTCATATTGCTGATTTGCATTATTACGTAATGTTCTCGTCAATGAAGGTAATGCCACAAGTAAAATAACCGCTAGAACAGCAATTACTCCAATTAACTCAATTAAAGTAAATGCTTTCTTTGACATCTTCACCTTAACCACTCCCTATGATACTTTTATTGTATCATCTTTACACATTTATCGCAATAAAAACAGGTGAATCAATCACCTGTCATAAAAGTCCATGTTGGAAACCACTGTAATTGTTTTAAATATTCTCTCGTCGTCCAACTTCCTGATAAAATTGGATAAAAGTATATAAAACAAATAAATGATAATGACGCATAAATTAGAATACATTGTTTACCCCATTTCCATTTTTCTACTATTTTATTTGCAATATATGCAAGTGCTAGAACTAAGAAAATAACAGCTGGATAATAGTGATAAATAAATGTAATTCTGGTGATATAAACCCACGGTAGATAAACAGAGAGATAACCGATAACGATAAACCAAGCAATTTTATCTTTCTTTTTGATGGCAAATATCAAAGTAATTATCATAGCAATCAATCCACCCCACCATACAAATGGATTTCCAAAGGCAGAAATACTACTTACCGCTCCCATTTGAACAGTTGATTCATTCCATGCATACCAAATTGGACGTATGATCAATGGCCACTCATACCAAGCAGACTGATATGGATGTGAAGCAACTAAATCATTATGATATTGAAACATATGAACATTGTAATCAATGACATCTTTTGTATACTGGACAATATTTGTTATATCATAAATAAATATAAAAGAAAGATAATAAATCAATAATGGAATAATTACAAAGTATAAAATACAACGAAGAATTGTCTTTTTTAAGTTAGGAATAAAACTTTCATATACGTGTTGATCCATTTCATCTGTTGAATGCTTTACTGTGACCATTTCTTTGGCATGTATATATTCTTTATAACGACGATAGATATTCATAAAGAACAAGACAGCAATTCCAATAAAGCCATAGGCAACATTCCATTTACTAGCAAACCCAATTCCAACAAAGATTCCACACCATAACAATGGTTTATACGTTTTCTTTAAATCAGTATCGTAAAAACTCGTCCGATAATAACGATACATGAAATAGTAAATCAGTATTGTAAATATAACGGCATAAGTATCAATGGTAGCAATTCTAGATTGAGTAAAATGCATAAAATCAAAGGCAAAGAGAAAAGTGCCAATAAAACAAATAATTGGTTTTTTAAATATTTGTTTTAAAAATTCATATAAGATTGGTAACATGAGAATACCAAAGACAACACCTGCTACTCTCCATCCAAATGGATTCATACCAAATATAGCAATCCCAATTGATATTATTTCTTTTCCTAAGACTGGGTGTGTATTCTCATAAATTGGATACCCTTTTAATTGTTCATAAGCAGTTCTCGCATGATATATCTCATCAAAATAAGTGGAATCATAATAAGATGGATTCAATGATATTTTATCTTGTTCATCAATTAATTCTTTCCCTGTATAGGAATAACTTGTTCCATCGACGTATTTTACTTGTGCCAGTTTTTGTTTACCAGCTATTTTAAATCCAATTTCATTCATTACCACTGCGGTATGATAGCCTCGTATTCGTATATAGCGATTTCCAATAATAGAAACAGGTATTTCTGTCCAACTATACATTGATATATCATTAATTAAAGAGACTGGTTTCCAATTGATTTGATCAGCAGATGCTTCTATTTCAAAGTTAACATCTTTTAAATCAGCTACATTTCCATAAGGATCATTTCCAACTCCTACTAAATAATAAATAGCGTCTATTTCTGCATCACCAATATCTAATATAACAGAATCACCACTCATATCTGGCTTCCAATACGTATTAGCCATCTTCGTCGTTCCTAAATGAGAAAATGCGAAAATAGCAAAAATAATCACAATAATACTTAGACAAACCCAATCTACTTTTGTAAATTTTTCTCTTTTTTTGGTTTTCTCATAAGTAAATTTCTCAACTGTTTTCTTCTTTTTACGTCTCATACTGACACCTACTTTTACTATGTTTCATTATATCAATTTTCAAAAAAAACGGCAACTATGATTGTACCGTTCCTTTTAAGTGTTTGATTACTTTCTTTTCAATACGAGAAATATATGATTGACTAATATTTAACATAGTAGCTACTTCTTTTTGAGTCTTTTCTTTTTGTCCAAATAACCCATATCTTAATATCATAATTTCTTTATCTCTACCCTTTAATTTAGCAATTTCTTGATATAACAATTTCTTCTCTGTTTCTTCTTCTAATCCTTTCGTAACAATGTCCGCATCTGTTCCTAAAACATCTTCTAAATGTAACTCATTTCCTTCTCCATCATAACTTAAACTGTCTTCAAAACTAATTTCTGTCCTTCTCTTTTTATTTTTTCTTAAATACATTAAAATTTCATTATCAATACATCTAGAAGCATAGGTTGCTAATTTAATATTCTTATCTAGTTTATAAGTATTGACTCCTTTAATTAATCCAATAGTCCCAATACTTACTAAATCTTCTAAATCGATTCCTGTATTTTCATATTTTTTTGATAAGAATACAACCAATCTTAAATTATGTTCAATTAATTTTGCCCGTGCTTTTTCATCTCCTTGCATAGAAAGTTCTACGTATTTTGTTTCTTCTTCCCTAGATAATGGTTCTGGTAATTTATCACTACTTCCAACAAAAAATAAATTATACTCATCCCATAATAATTGTTTTAAAAAATTCCATATTCTCTTTAACATTTAACCCTCCAATACTTTTGTTCCTAATATCATCTCTATTCCATCCATTCTTATTTTATCGTCTAATATTCCTACTAATACTTTCTTACGATCACCTACCCCTTCAATATGAATACTATCTAATAAAAAACAGGAAAGCATACCATCTTTTCCGACTGCATGGTATGGAATATAAATTGGTGACTGTATCTTGTTTTTTAAAACATTGGGACTAATGAGTAATACTGGACGCTTAAAATACGGATCTTGTATCTGATTTCCTGTATCTAAAAAAGCAGTCATTTGATATTTCTTTTTCTTCCATACAAATGATACTTGATAATACGATGCGTAATTTACTTTTAATTGCTTTAATTGTTTTAAGTACAAATAAAGAATCATAGGCGATAAGATGAATAGCAACCATACATTCAAAGAAACACCATTGTGAAAAAATATAAGTCCCTTTTGCTTCATAGCAAATTGTACATTTAGAAAATAAAGCCCTCCACCTAAGACAATACTATTTAAATATAAGTAAACCATATTTTTGATAAAATAGCGTTTATTTTGATAATGAAATGTTACAAGTATCATCACAACACTAACCAATCCTTTTAATAGAAATAAAGAAAAAGAGTTTAAGGGTAAAAACAAAAAGAAAATGGATAGTGCTCCTACCAAAGCGCCTTTGATACAAGAAAAAATTGTACTTCCTCTTTTTAAAAGATAAGAAACACTTAATAAAAGAATAAAATCAAACCCAAAGTTAATAAAAAAAACAAGATCAAGATATACTTTCATAGCATCACCATGAATAAAATATCATGTATCTTGTTGAAATCATGTCGAATTATTTAAACAAAAAAAGATGGGAAGATACGCTTCCCACCCGTCGTAGAAATTAAAACTACTCCACCCTTTTCAGGGTAGAATCCCCGTAGGAATTTCTTCCTACAACTAAAATATATCATGTTTCCAAAAAGAATACAAGCTTTTTTGACAAAATATTCCAAAAAGGATAATTTATTTACTATTTGCAACTATACTTTACTCTATTTGACAGAAAAAAAGGACACATGTCCTTTTAAAATTCTCTTCTTCTTAAAAATGGAGGAATATCGATATCAGGGCTAGATGACGAATCATCATCTGTGTCTAAATCACGATTTAATTCACTACGTGTAAATGCAATATCTTCTCTTTTTGGTTGTTGTTCTGTAGATGTATGTTGTGCATCTTTTACTTTATCATCATCTTCAAATCCTGTTGCAATAACAGTTACAATAATTTCATCGTTTAAGTTTTCATTAATAACAGCACCAAAGATTGTATTAATATCTGTATTAGCACTTTTACGAATCACATCAGCTGCTTCTTCTACTTCAAATAATGTTAAATTAGAGCCACCTGTTACATTGATAATAGCATCTGTTGCTCCATCAATACTTGTCTCTAAAAGCGGACTAGATACTGCTTGTCTAGCAGCTTCTGCAGCACGATCTTCTCCAACACCCATACCAATACCAATTAAAGCATTACCACGATTTTGCATAACTGCTTTGACGTCAGCAAAATCTAGATTAATTAACCCTGCAACCGCAATTAAATCTGAAATTGATTGTACTCCACGTCTTAATACATTATCAACTTCTTTAAATGAATCTAATAATGGTGTTTGTTTATCGATAATTTCTCTTAAACGATCATTTGGTATTACAATTAATGTATCTACATTTTTCTTTAATTCTTCTAACCCAGCTAATGCTTGGCTCATTCTTTTCTTTCCTTCAAATGAAAATGGCTTTGTAACAATACCTACTGTTAATGCTCCTAAATTTTGAGCAATTTCAGCGATAACTGGTGCTGCTCCTGTACCAGTTCCACCACCCATACCACAAGTGATGAAAACCATATCAGCACCTTCTAAAGCAGCTTCAATTTCTGCCTTTGTCTCTAATGCAGCCTCTTTTCCTACTTGAGGGTTTGCTCCTGCTCCAAGTCCATTTGTAAGTTCTGCACCAATTTGAATCTTAACTGGTGACTTTGAATTATTTAAAACTTGTAAATCTGTATTTGCAACAATAAAGTCTACCCCTTGTACTCCTGACTCAATCATACGGTTTACGGCGTTATTTCCACCTCCACCGACACCAATTACCTTTATTTTTGCTAATTGATCCATTTCTAATCCATTTAACATAAACTTTCTTCCTCCTTATTCGCTGAAAAAGAATCCAAATACTTTCCCAAGCATAGAATCATAAGATCCTGCTTCATTTTCTACAGATACTAAAGCTTCCTCCATATCTGAACTAACCATCGTATATTCTTTTCCCTTTAACTTCAATTTACTTACAAAATATGCGATATTTCCTACTGCAGAAGAGTACTTATTATTTCGAATTCCGATTAATTTCACATTTCCTAACTTTGCGATATTACCAAATACTTCTTTTGCAATGTAATTAAAATTTGCCATATTACTCGTTCCACCTGTAATAATTACATAATCAATATTACGACTCGTAAGGGAACGAATCTCTTTCTTGGCAAGCGTTAAAATTTCCTCTAATCGCGACTGAGCAATTTCAGAAATCTCAAACTGATTTACTTTTACCGTTTCCCCATACACATTTGCAACTTCTTTTACTTCATACTGACTTGCATGGTTCTTATGAGCAAAAGCAAACTTTTCCTTTAATTTTCTAGCATCATCACTTTTTAATTTATAAATATAGGCAATATCATTTTCTATATTTTTACCACCTAATTGTAACATTGCGTGTTTCACAATGATTCCTTTGTTGTAAAGTGACACAGAAGTTGTCTCAGAACCAATATTGACAATTGCTCCCACTGTAGCATCCATCTCACGATTTTTAAAAGCATATGCATCTCCAATCGCATTAATTGAAATATCTACTACTTCAATTCCAATACTAGAAAGTAATTGAACAACAGAATAGATATTCTTTTTTGGCGTTGCTACCATCATTGCTCTCGTACCCAATGTCTTTCCTGGTAACCCCTTTGGATCTCTTACATAGTCTTTTTGATTCACTAAAAAATCAATCGGCAAAACCGCAACCATCTCACGATCGCGAAAATCATAACTTCTCATTGCTTCAGAGATAACACGAGAAACATCATTTCCATCAATAATTCCATCGTAAGCTTCATCATCTTCATTGATATTCATAGGAATATCAACACTTCCCTTAACCATAGAACATTCTAAAAAGTAACTCGGAACGCTTACAATCGCTTGTTTTAAAGTAATTCCTAACATGGATTCGACATTAGAAATTGCTTTTTTTAAAGATGTTTTTGCCTTCTCAACATCTGTAATTAACCCTTTTTTTATTCCCTCTGATTTTTCGGAAGATGCAGCAAGTAAGTTCAACTTGTTCTTGTAAAGTTCACAAACAACAACTTTGATTGAATCTGTACCTAAATCAATGCTTGTATAAATGTGCTTCACAAAATCATCTCCTACAATCTAGTATTCATTATACTATAGTTTTTCAAAAAAGAAAAGAAAATCAAGAAAAAAGGAGAAAAAAATTCGCTTTTCCCCTTTGAAAATTATACTTTTTTTACTTTAACCTTCCATCACTTGGAAATATTCTCCACTATCGAGATATAAAATTCCTTTCTTTCCTTCAAACTTAGAAATGATTGTAACATAACTATTTAAATTATTTAATTGATTTGCCGTTAAATAAACATAATTACCATCATTCATTGTAAAAAGGAAACGATTTGGATCTACATCATTTGGATCATATTGCATTTCAGAAATTCTACGAATAATATCAGTATCTAAATCATGCATCTTAGTAATTAACTTCTTGTAAATCTTGTCAGGTGTATAGTTAATTAATACTGGAACATCAAAGGAACGATTCGTCGTTTCACCACTTTCTAATACTGTCTTTTTCTTCGTAGAATCATAAAATAACGGGCGATTTTCCTCAATATGAATAGATACCTCATAAAGCCACTTCTTTTTCACAGTCGCTTTAGTAATTAAATTAGAGCTTTCTAAATCTTTTTCTATCTTATAACTATAATGAGCAAAAGTAGAAGGATAATCTTCCAACTCTGCAAGTTCTAATACTTCTTGATCTGTTAAAAATTCATTTCCTGATATATGTATCGTTTGTATTTTTTGTGGAATTAACATAATGAACATATAAATTATAACAAAAAGAATAACAAGTGCTAGAAAAATACGACCATATAAAATCTTTCGTTTTTTCTTGGCCGGTGTTTGCTTTTTTCTTTGTTTCTTTTTCTTCTTTGCCATAACAAACGCTCCTATTCTTTTTTTATTATATCACGTACCTATACATTTCGTAAATGATAAGACGATGGTTATCGATATGAATATTCCGTTTCCTTTACACTTTTTATCAAAATCATCTAAACAAAAAAAGAACTTCATGAACGATATGTGATAAAATAATAATATTACGATAGGAGTAGATAATATGAGTTATGTTATAATTACGATTGGAAATTTACTATTAACAGCTGCATATGCTTTTTTAACAGTGCCAAATCAAATTATAAATGGTGGTGTAACAAGTACCTCTCTTTTAATTTCTCATTACCTCCATGTTGATATAAGTTATATTAGCACTCCTCTTACCATTATCTTATTAATATTTGGAAGAGTTTTTCTCGGTAAAGAATTTTTTATCAGATCTCTTTACAGTAGTATTTGTTATGTTATTTTCTTTAACTTCTTTCACTGGACAGGAATTACTTTCCCTCTTCCAGCATTTGTATGTGTAGTCATCGCTGGAGTATTAGTTGGATTAGGTCATTATCTTTGTCTAAGTCAAGATTCCTCTACTGTCGGTTATGATGTCATAGCTCTTTATCTACATAAAATTCACCCCAAATGGAATCCAGCAATTATTTTACGCATCATAGGAATGATTATTTTAATCATAGGTGTAGCTACTTTTGGTATTTGGTCTGTTGTATATGGTATTTTATTTACGATTATTCAAACACAAGTCATCTATATTGGCTTACAAATACGCCCCTTAAAGAATGATCTGAAAACAGATATTCATAAAAAAGTTCCAACCCACTAGTTGGAACTTTTTGCTTCGACAATTTCCTGTTCTAATTTTAAATCAATACCATATTCTTTTTTTACTCGTTTTTGAATATCACGAATTAAACCAATGATATCATTTGCTGTCGCATGATTTTTATTAATAATAAAATTAGCATGCTTTTCTGATACCATTGCTCCTCCATACATTTTTCCTTTATAACCTAAGCTTTCAATCAAACGTCCTGCATAATCTCCTTCCGGATTACGAAAAACACTTCCAGCACTTGGATATTCTAATGGTTGTGACTCCACTCTTCTCTTACGACGATCTTCCATAACTGCCAAAATTGCTTCTTTCATTCCTCTTTTTAAAACAATCTTAGTACTTAAACAAATGCATTTAGGATGCTTTTTAAAATAAGAAGTACGATAGTGAAAATCACATTCACGATTTGTAAATATTCTCTTTTCTAAATTTTCATCTAAAAACGTAACTTCTTTTACAATATATCCCATATCGCTTTTATAAGCACCAGCATTCATAAAAAGAGCTCCCCCAACAGTACCAGGAATACCTGCTGCAAACTCTAATCCAGTTAAAGAAGCTTTCGCTGCTTTCATCGCTAATTTAGGAAGTGGATACCCTGCTTCGACCATAATCTCCGTACCATCAATCTCCATTTGATTTAAATTACTTAAACTAATTAATACACCATCGTAAAAGCCATCTTGAAAAATTAAATTAGAACCATTTCCCAATATTTTCCAACGAATATTTTTTTCCTCTAAAAAATGAACTAATTTTATTAAACATTCCTGATTATCGACAATTACCAATGCTCTTCCAATTCCGCCAACACGGTATGTTGTATATTCATTTAAAGGGACATGATAAATAACCCTTCCGACATTTAATTTATCTAACGTTTTTATCTTTTCCATATGTATCTCCATCTACTAACTGATATAATTCTTTTACAATTCTTGTAGCACTATCTGAAACAGCAAGTCTGCTTAACTGTTTCTTCATCGCTTCTAACTGAATTGGATTTTTTAATAATTGATCAATTGTCTTCACTAAAACATCTTCTTTTAAATCTTTTTCTTCTAATAAAATAGCTGCCTTCTCTTGCACTAACCCCATTGCATTCTTCCACTGATGATTGTTTGGAACATATGGACTAGGAATCAAAATACAAGGCACATGTAAGGCCATAATTTCACTTAAAGTTGATGCTCCAGCACGTGATACTAAAAGATCTGTTTTTTTCATAAAAGATGTAAGTGGAACATATGGATAAACATGAATATTTTTAGGAAATGTATGACGCATTACTTCTTCGTAATCTTGTTTTCCAGTTACAAAAGCCACCTCATAATCTTTGTTTTCAAAATAAGACATACTATCCATTAAAAATTGATTCACGTGACTTGCTCCTAAAGATCCCATGACAATGGTAACAAGTTGTTTTTTATCACTTAATCCATATTCTGATTTTTGAATTGGGGTTGCTTTTAAAGCATCCTCACTACAAGGGTTTCCAGTATAAACAGTTTTTTCTTCAGGAAACTCTTTTTTACTAGCAGGAAAAGAAACCATAATTTTATCAACATATTTACTTAAAAAGTGATTACTTGCTCCAGGAACACTATTCTGTTCATGAATCGCTGTTTTAATTTTCAATTTATGGGCTGCTAAAATAACAGGTGCCGTAACATACCCACCTACTCCAATTACTAAATCGGGCTGAAATTTTCTCATAATACGAAGACACTTACGATAACTTTTATAAAAACATGCGAGTGTTTTTACATTCTTATATATTTTTTTACGATATAATCCGTATATTTCCAGTGTTTCAAATGGAATTCCTTTTTCCGGTACAATGTCTTTTTCCATACGATTATGAGTTCCTATATATAATACTTCTAATTTAGAATCTACTTCTTTTAACTTATTAATAATTGCTAAAGCAGGATAAATATGTCCTCCTGTTCCCCCAGCACTCACTATGACTTTCATACCATCACATCCTACTATATTATATCAAATTATATGAAACTTTCAAACAAGATATCACGGAATATGATAATAACGAGTTTTAGGTGTAAGAGTGATATGTTTCGCATTTGCCAATTCTTGCACACTTAATAAAAGATAACCGCGCATATATAATTCATCGGCCATACGAATTGCAGCATCCACACTTGCATAATAAATATCATGAAATAACACAATCGCTCCATCTTCTATTTTATCAATGGAATTTTGATAAGTCGTATTCGCATCACGATATTTCCAATCCCATGTATCGACATTCCAAAGAACAATGGGAGTATCTATATAAGAAAGTGTTACATCATTATAATTCCCATATGGAGGACGAATACTTGTCGGATTTTTACCAATCGTATTATAAATAACTTGCTTTGTTTGATTGATTTCATAACTTTGTTCTTCATTTGAAATTCTCTTTAAATTGCGATGCTGATAAGTATGACTGCCAATTTCAAATCCATTTTGATCTACCATTTTTACAACTTCAGGATACTTCTCAGCATTTTTCCCTAACATGAAAAAACTAGCATTCATCCCTCTTTTACCAAACTCTGTAATTAAAGTAGGAGTCGTATTCGGATTCGGTCCATCATCAAAAGTAAACGCCACCGCTTTACGATCTTTTATATAATTTTGAAACCATGAATCGGTCTTTTTTTCAATTCCCAATGTTTTCCAATTAATTTTATCTTTTAAAATATAAAAAGGAATTCCCACTTCATAATTTTTATTTTCTTTCTCTATCTCAAAATATAAATGATAATCATTTTTACTATTTTGAATATACCAATTCTCGTCAGCAATCGCTCTTTTTGCTTCTTCCTGAATTTGATAATCATTTGGAAGCGGTGGTGTCATCGTACGAATCATACGATTCCATTCCAAATTTAAAAAAGTAATTACCTCTTCCTCCATCTCACGATTCCAATTATGGAAAACTTGTTTTAAGGTGATTGCCTGATGATTTTTTTGGTGATATACCCATGTTTCTTTTTGTTCTTTTTTAGTTTCTTTTTTGGTCCAAATAACTTGTGTCAAATCACCTGTTGCTTTTATTTCATAGTCCAAACTTTTAATTTTCTCGTTTTTTAAAATACGTTTTTGAAACTTTTTTGTTTCATCATTTAGCTTTTTATCTTGAAATACAGGAACATGAATTGTCCTATTTTCCTGTTTTATTTCTCGGTAATAATGTCCATTCTGATCTTTTAATAATTTTCCTTTACTTCCTAAAGCTGTTGTGACAAGCATAAGAAAAATAACGATAAGAACACCAATCATTGCCCATTTTATATATTTCTGCTGTTTTTGACACCATATGTTCCATTTTTCTTTCATCTTATCACCTACATCTAAATTCATCATTATTATACCCTATTTTTCAGAAAAGAAAAGACTGTTTTCTGATTTACATAAAAAAGAGAATATTAAATATTCTCCTCTCGTATTGATTCTAAAATATTAGCAGTTCTCATTTTTTTTGTCGCATAGAACGTTGTAATTAAGACAATAGCATATGAGAATAACAGAGCAATCAATACAGCATCCCACGGAATTAATACCGATTCAATATACATCGAAAAATTAAATGCATAATGAATGAGTGCAATTAAAAGTAAAGATACAGGGAGTGCAACTAAATATGCTTTTGCAACGAAGAAGAAACTCTCTAAAAACAATATCTTATGAAAGCCTTTGGGACTTAATCCTACACTTCTTAACATTGCGAATTCTCTTTTACGAAGTGCTAATGAAGTTACAATTGTATTAAATACACTTGTAATACCAATAAATGTCACTAAAGCAATAAATCCATATAATAATATTTTGATTGCTAAAATAATACGATTTGTTCTAGCAACGCTTTCTTCGACATTCTCATAATAGACATCACCAACAATGCCTTCATCTCCGATGTTTTTTATTTCTTTCTCTATATTTTTAAAATTTGTTCCATTCATATAAAGAAAATCATTTGTACCAATTAAATAATCTTTTTCTAACGCTGTTGTGACAAATTGACGATACATAGATTCTGGTACAACAATAACAAATGAACCAGGATCAGAAATGACATTTTTCAAGCCATATGGAACTGTTTCAATCATAGTAATATGTTCGATTGCTTCGTAGCATTGTTCCACATGATAATTATCATTTCCATCATATTTCTCACAATAAGGGATTATGCTGGAAATGGAATCTGGTTTAAATATACGATTATAATATGTTTTTCTTGTTTTACCATTAACACTTGAAAAATTAATTTGATTGATTAAGAAAGTAGTACCCTCTTCTTGTTTATATTCCTCTAGTAATTTTTCATAATCTTTTTGATCAATCGTAGCAATTATAACTCCCATATCAGTTGTTTTACTATCATAATCTATATTATCACTCATTTGTTTTTGGTATTCTTCATAAAAAGTAGAAGAATCTATTTTAGTTGTCGCATAAGTCCAATGAATTTCTTTAGCCTGTTCTGGACCTTTTACTTTTTTTAATCGTTCCATAACGGGCTTTATATCATCATAAGTTGGAGCAGTCACAGATACCATCGCATCGTATTCTGCATTCTGAAAGGCAGTATCTGTTCCATATAACCCATATCTCAATAACCCAGAAAATGTAACAAATAAAACAATACTAATAAATAAAGATACAACAGTCACACGATATTTCTTACGGTTTCTCTTAATATTTTTTAGAGCAATCTCTCCTTCAATTCCAAATATTTTACGAATCATCTTTGATGTTTTCATCTTTTTCTTTTCAATCTTTATATCATCATTTTGGCGAATTGCTTCCAACGGTTGCATTTTTCCTGCTTTACGTGCTGGTAAATAAGCAGAAATGAAGATGACAATTAGCATAAATATAACTGGTACAATAATAAAAATTGGATAAACATAAAATGTAAGTGGAATACTAAATAAATCAGGTGCTAATTTTGCGATGATATCTAATGTTATTTTAATACCTAACATACCTGATAAAAGACCAATTGGAATACCAAGGAGTGCAACAATCAATGCTTCTAAGAATACTGTTTTCATTAACTGATTTTTCGTTGCACCAATACTTGCAAAAATACCAAATTGTTTCTTTCTTTCCATAACAGAAATATGAAAAGAATTATAAATTACTATAATACAAGCAATCGAGATTAAACTGAGTACAATACCTAATATAATTACCATTGTCGTATTATAGTTCCCATAACGACTATGTCCTGATACTGATAAATACTCTTGGTGATATGTCATATTTTGATATAATCCAGTTCCACTTTCTTCAAACCCTAATAATGATGCGATATGTTCTGATTCCCGATAAGTATCATTCATATTTTTATATGTGATAAATAATCTGGCTGTAGAAGTATTCAGTTTCTCTCCAGTATATAAAATATATAATTCGCTATAATACATTTGTGGATATGCATCATATTCATATGTTCCAACAATTTTATAAGTCTTCGTATCCGATACTTCAAATGTTTCTTCTGTACTTCTGACTGACTCTGTTGTTTCTTCTCCATTTAAATATCTTTTACCAAGATTAAGAGTAATAGAATCTCCAATCTTTAAATAAGGATCATATTGTTTTAACAATGTATCAGGTACTAATATTTCATTGTCTTTTTTAGGATACTTCCCTTTTACATTGCGAAATGACGCATGATAAGTATCATTCATTCCTCTTAATAAAAAGAAAAAGTCATCTTCTTGTTCACTATTTCCGATTGCATAGCTAATATCATTTGTATACGCATATTTTTTTACTTTCACATTATTTTTCACTATAGAAATATCTTCTTTTTTAACATTATCAAAACGGACATGATAATCTCCTGAATAACTGACAATCGAATCTAACATATTTTTTTGGGCACTGGAGAAAATAAGTCCAATGCCAACCATTAAAGCACAAGATAAAATAACCCCTATTAATGTTACAATCGTACGCTGTTTATTCATTTTTAATTCTTTTATCGTTAATTTATTTAATATGTTCAAGGTTATCTCACCTTCTCATCTTTTATAATTTTTCCATCTTTTATTTCAATAATACGATCTGCAGTTAAAGCCAGATTATAATCATGAGTAATCATAATAATTGTCTGTTTATATTTCTGATTAGAAAGCCTTAATAATTTCATAATTTCAGCACTTGCTTTACTATCCAAATTTCCTGTTGGTTCATCTGCTAATAAAACAACAGGATGATTCATAAGAGCTCGGCCGATAGATACACGCTGTTGTTCTCCTCCTGATAATTCATTTGGAAGATGATTCATTCTTTTTCCTAACCCTAAAATTTGAATTAACTCATTCAAATAATCTTCTTCTACTTGCTTACCATCTAATAAAACAGGTAATGTCATATTTTCTTTTACATCCAAAATTGGAATTAAATTATAAAATTGATAGATTAAACCTACTTGACGGCGACGGAAAATCGCCAGATTTGTTTCATTGAGTTTAAAAATATCTTCTCCCTCTACATAAACCTTCCCACTTGTCGGTTTATCTACTGCTCCAATTAAATGTAATAAAGTACTTTTCCCGCTTCCACTCGCTCCAACAATCGCAATAAACTCTCCTTTTTCAACGGAAAAGCTAACATCATCTAATGCTTTTACTTGTGTCTTGCCAGTACCATACGTTTTTGTTAAATGCTCAACCTTTAATATTTCCATACTTTCATCCTCTCTATTTTAAGTACTCAGAAAATGTCACATTTGCCTCATGAATTGATTTTGCAATATCACGTCCTGTATAACGATATAATAAGTAATCCTCTTGTTGAAATTGGACAAATCCGTACTGCCAACCATGTTGTTCTAACCACTCTTGAATGAACTGATTTTCTTCTGCGTCATTACTTCCAAAACGAATTAATAAACCACTTTTTTCTTCCTCTGTTCCATTTTCCTGATATCCTGTTTGGGTAAGTAATTCGATATGATCACGACCAGCACATTTACTCATCTTTTTCAAATCTGTGAGTACTTCTTTCGCAACTATAATATTGTGATATGTTGCCATATCATCTTGATTGCTTACTTTTTCTGTCGTGGGCTTATCTATCTTATCTTCTTTTTGTGCCATACAATATTCACTAAACCCTAATATACCAATCACTCCTACAATAATTGCAATCATAATCAATCTTTCATATTTACACTTTGTCATATTATCACCTACACCTACAGTATAGTAAATAGATATGACTCTATCGTGACAAAAAGAGTGACAGAATTGTCACTTAAATATCTGCTTTATAAAAACGGATTGTAAAAGTAGTTCCCTTCCCTTCTGTACTTTCTACCATAATCGTTCCATTTTCTTTTTGAATAATCGTCTTAGACATATTTAATCCAATCCCAATGGATTCACTCGATGAGTTTTTACCTTTATAAAAACGTTCAAAAATATGTGGTAAATCTTCTTTGGCAATGCCCGTTCCATTATCTTGAATTAAAAATTCTGTAAATAAAGGATTATCAGTAATTTTAATAATAATCATTCCCCCTACAGATGTATGTTCATGAGCATTCTTTAAAATATTGACAAATGCTTCCACTGTCCACTTTTTATCTAACAATACAGTACTCTTTTTATCACCAACAATTAATATCGTCTGTTTTTTTAATTCTATAGGTATATTAATCGGTTCTAAAGCTTTTTTAATCAATTCCTTCGTTGTTACTTTTTCCTCTTTAAAAACAACTGTTCCCGCATCAATACGAGACATTTTTAATAAAGTAGTAATTAACCATTCTATTCTTTCTAATTGTGCACGATTTTTATTTAAAATCTCTTTCTTTTGTTTACCTCGTACTTTGCCATCACTCAACAAATCATTCATAACATACATACTCGTAAGTGGTGTTCTTAATTGATGAGAAATATCTGATAAAACACTTTCTAAATATTTTTGTTGTTCTATTGCTCTTTCTTTATCTTCTTTTAATAACACACTCATTTTATATACATCGTTTTTTAAAGAACTTAAAATACCATCTTGATAATCTCTAATATCCAGATTATAATTTCCTGCTAAAACAGCTAATAAATATTGATCTAATTCTTTTAATTTACGATCTTGATTCCATTGATACCAAATATAAGCAATATTCAGTATTACAAATAACATAGTTACAAAAATAATTTGTGATATTAACAAATTACGATGTGCTTGTTTTATATCTTGAAAATATCTTAAATCATCACTCGTTACATACCCATATTTTTCTAAAATACTTGTATCTATTTTACGAAAATCGGTTTGTTCATAAAGCTGAATAACTTCTTCTTCTGTTTCCGGATGTTCTTCTATGACTCTTTTTAATAACGTTCCTTCTCGCTCATAAATATGTTTTTGATAAATATCCGTTGTCACTTTGGTCATCATAAAAGCAAATAAAATACAAAAACAAAAGAGAAGAAATTCAAATAAAAGAAATTGTTTTCTTCTTTTTCCTAACATGGGTCACCTACTTTGTAACCTAATTTGCGAACTGTTTGGATAATACGAGGATGATTCGGATCATCTTCAATCTTTTCACGAATTCTCTTAATATATACTGTTAGTGTATTATCATTGACATATTCTTCATTGACATCCCAAATGTTTGCTAAAATACTTTCTCTTTTTAATACTTGATTATAATTTAATGCCAATGTTAAAAATATTTTATACTCAAGTGCTGTTAACATTACATCAACCCCATTTTTAAATACTTTCGCTTGATGCATATCTAATACAACATTTCCAACTTGAATGGTATTATCCTGTTTTTTCCCACTACGACGTAATACTGTCTTAATACGCGATAATAACTCTCTTACCTTAAATGGTTTTGTAATATAATCATCTGCTCCCATATCTAGTCCCATAACAATAGATACTTCTTGATCATTGGCTGTTAAAAAGATAGTTGGTACCTCTTTTACTTTTTTCATATCACGATATAAATCAAAACCATTCCCGTCCGGTAAATTTAAATCTAATAAAACAATATCAAAATTCGTTTTAGAAAATTTATCATATGCTTCTTTCACAGTAGATGCTTGGTAGACATCAAAACCTTCTTGTTCTAAATAATACTTTAACCCAAAACGAATTGTTTCATCGTCTTCTACAATCAGTAATTTCTGCATGTATATCACCTAAAATTATTATACTATAAATTCAAATTCTGTCATGACTATTTTGTCATAAAAAAAGAATTATAGATTTTTCACTATAATTCCTAATAATTTAGATAATTGTAATGCTTGTTCAGGATTCACAATCATTCCTTGAATACTTTCTAAATCTGTTTTTAATCCATCCATATGATTACTAGTCATATCGACATCTTTTAATGATGTATGTAATAATTCTAGTCCAAATAATTCATTTTCTTGCAATAATAATTTTTTACAAGTCGTATCTTGCAATATCATGTTTTGAAAAGAGCAAGATAATATTTTCACTTCTCTCATCGTTACGAAAGAAAAATTCACATAACGACCTACACAATTTTGAAACGTTACTTTCTTTAAAGCCGTCATCCCAAAATCAGTTCCAACCATTTTACAATTTTCAAAAGTCACATGATTCAAAAATGGACCTGCAAAATCAGAATGGGAATTCCATATAACATTAGAAAAATCACAATTTTTAAATACCACATCATAACAAGAAATATTTTGAAAGTGTAAATCAGTAAATTGAACTTTTTCAAAATAGCAATGATTACATTCCGTAATACCAGAAAAATCAAATTGCTCTTGCTCAGACATTTTTATATATTCTAAAGTATCTTCCATTTCTTCCTCATTGATTGTTTTTAAAGAATCTATTTTCATGACTGACTCAATTCTCCATCGTAATCTTGTATACCACCCATTTCGTATACATTTTTATAACCAAGAGATGCTAATTTAGCACTTGCCTGAATACTACGGTTTCCACTTTCACAATAGACAAGTATTTTTTGATTATAGTCTTTTAACTTTCCTACCACTGTTCCATCTATCGCATGAAGAGGAATATTAATCGCTCCTCTAATATGTCCTGTTTCATATTCTTCTTCTGTTCTAACATCAACTACAATAGTATCTTGTTCCTTCATATATTCCTTAGCTACATCCATAGAAATATGTGTATATCCAGCATTTGTTTTTTCAATTACATTTTTATCTTCACAACCTGTAGTAAAGCATAATAAACATATAAATAAAATAATAAACTTTTTCATATTCATCCTACTTTCCTCCAACATCATATCAAGTTCATATCGAAAATGCAATATGATTTTAAAACATATAAAAAGAGTTTTCAAACTCTTTTTATTCGATTACATATGGATCTTGCATCGTTCCTGTTCCTGTAAATTTTATATTTTTTGTATCTAAATTGATCACTGGGCGGACGCCGTAACCATACGTCACATAGCTCCAAGCGTTCAGCTCACCGGAAGACGTCACGAGGAACTCGTGCGCATACGCACTGTTGACGAAGTAGGACGGCGACATGGTCCAGTAATCTGTTCCTGTATACAAGTAATACAACATGTTTCTAGAACCACTCTTTCCTCCGGCCATATTTACTTCATCGGCTGTAATTAATCCAATTGGTTTTGTTTGTTTTCCATTTCCCGTTGATGTTGATACGGTAAACTTATCATTATCCTGTGGACACAATAGTGTCGGTCCTGTCGCATTTCCATTCCAATCGTAGAATCTTGTATATCCATAGAATGATGGCGTAATTCCATATCCTGTATTCTTATATGTATTATCTCCTTTCGTTGCTAATTGACGATTATTACAGAAATAAGTAGTCTTTGATATCTTATCATCGACACTACTTAAATTATTCGTATACCAATTTTCTAAATAACTCTTCATTGTACTATTATTTAAATTCTGATGTGCTTGATTATATGACGTTGATGAATTTTCTACTGATTTGACACTCATTTGTGTCGCGTTTCTATAACTTTGTACATGAATAAGTCTCTGACAGGTTCCTGTCTTTGATGTACTAAAGCATGTATAGTATTTTTTATCATTATACTTCTGGCCATACTCTGTTACTGTTGCTGCAACCATATCTTCTGTTACTGTAAAGGCATTCTTTGACTCATCGTATGAATAACTTGTTCCAAAATAATATTTTGCGGTTGCAGATAATCCAGTATAAGTCCATGTATTTTCTCCCTCTGTAATCACATTCTGACTCATATCTCCATACATATATCCTACATATCCATTATCGGAATAATATGGATTAAATGCACTGGTTCCTACTTGACGATTACTACTTGATTCTCCATTTTCATGTGGGGTTGTTCCATCATAAATAATTCTTAAGGTTCCATCTCCATTTACTCGAATTACTCGGTAATATTTATTATTTAATTTTACATAGTTTCCGGCTACTGCTCCTCTGTAATAATAACTTGTTCCATCTTCATCAGTGGCTGCATATAATCCTGACTCACTATTATCATAACTTTTTACACTGGCACTATAATCATACTTTGTCATCTTATATGTCTTTGCTCCTGTACTGTCTGTACTAGTTGTTACTCCTGTAATCGCATACATGGTGGTACATGTTGTACTTGTATTTTGACAAGTATAATATGTCTGTCCACTTGAGAAATCTAATGTCTCTGGGTCTGTTAATGTATAATTTGTTAATGTATAAATCCCTGTACTTTGATCAAAGGTATAAGAAGTCGAGATATTGTGATATGTATCTGATGTGTAAGTCCCAGTTGATGTCGCATGCTTCTCTTGATATACAACATTTGGACTCGTTACTCTAAAGTTTGGTGCTCCTTTTGCTTCTATCTCTTTCTTAGCTGCTTCTATATCTGTATTTTGTGTTTCACTTGCTAATACACAATCTGATAAGTCTGTTATATCATTATGAATACAATAACTTGCATATCGAATGGTTGTACTTTTTGCTACCGGTTCGGAAGTGTTTCCTGCTTTGTCTTTGACATACACACTGACTAAATAATCTTTCTCTTCAAGTGAAGTAAAAGTATAATTTGAATCTTTACTTTCGATATATTCACTTCCACCATCTTTACTATAGTAGTATGTGTATAATCCACTCTCTTTATCATTACTGTTCACTGTAATTGTCATCGTATCATCATTCGGTGTTAATGTAATATCAGTTAAAGTTGGTTCTGTTCCGTCAATCATATATGCATTACTACATTTTGTATTTTCATTTCCTTTTCTATCTGTTGCTTTGATACATACTTTTTGTGATTGAGCATTACTAGCAAATTGTACATGTCCTACTCCTTCAACAAGTTCTAATTTTTCTGTTGGAGTACAACTTGACTCTGTTGTTGTACAATACAACGTTTCTTTTACTTGGTCATTATCTGTTATCTTAGAATTAATTGTTAATCCTTGATACCAATTATTTTCTCCTGTTTGATGATCTCCTATAGATAATTGAATATTTGGTTTTGTTTTATCATCTGTTTTCACAGTTTTACTTGAAAAGACTACTTCTCCACTTACATCTTCTGCTTTTACATAGATTGTATATTCTGTATTTGGTTTTAAATCATAGAATGTATAATTTTTATCTGTTTTCTCATACCATTTATCATTATCCAATGAGAAGTAATACTTAATCGCATTGGTTGCATTAATCGTAGTAGCTAGACTTGTCTCTTCTGCCTGAATGTCGATTCCTTGAATTCCTAAATCCCCCATTTCTGGTAAGTCTGCTCCAGCAAAGTTAGATTCACTTCCCTCTTGTAGATAATCAAGATTCATTGATAAATCTATATTGGTAATATCTGGTGTAGATGTGATGTTCTCATTATAACGAATTGTTAAAGTAAATGTTTTTTCTTCATCTACATTTAAAGCTTCACCTGATTGAATACCATCTACTGAAAACAAGAATACTTCTTGGTCCTTCATCTTAATCTTTATAGAGTCTAATACAGCATTTAATGTTCCTTGATTGGCCACTGTGATATCATAACTGATAAAATCTCCAGGCAACTCAAATTTCGCATTAATTGTCGCACTTGTTCCACTGTGATTTGGTTCTGTTACATTACTAGCTGTAGCAGACTTTTCTTTGGTTACAATATCAGT
>CAJKWD010000001.1 GCA_905203475.1 uncultured Acholeplasmataceae bacterium | reverse complement strand
AACAATGTTCCACGTGAAACTAAATAAACAATGTTCCACGTGAAACTAAATAAACAATGTTCCACGTGAAACTAAATAAACAATGTTCCACGTGAAACTAAATAATTGTTGATTTTTTTACTAAAATCATGTATTATGATTTTGCACAACGTTTATTTCTGAAACAGGTCAGGATCGGAAGATAGCAGCCTTAAGGAACTCTAAACGTGTGTGCTTTTTTATTGGAGTGGATAGTATGGATGAAAAATATATGAATATTGCTTTAGAAGAGGCTCTTAAGTCATATAGAAAAGGAGACGTACCAGTTGGAGCTATTGTAGTATGTGATAACAAAGTAATCGCAAAAGCTCATAACTGTAAAGAACAAAACCAAAATGCTGTGGAACATGCAGAAGTTTTAGCAATTTCTCGAGCATGCAAAAAGTTAAATACATGGCATTTAGAAGAATGTACAATTTATGTTACACTTGAACCATGTTTAATGTGCGCGGGAGCATTGATTCAATCTAGAATTGGGAAATTAGTTTTTGCCACAGAAAATGAAAAATTTGGATACGTTGAAAGCATTTCAGATGTGTTGAATAATAAAAGTAATAATCATCATCCAGTTATTATAAAGGGTATATGTAAAGAACAATCTCAGAAGTTGTTAAAAGACTTTTTTAAAGACAAAAGGAATTGAAAGGAAATCAATTCCTTTTCATTATAAAAAATGCTATAATATACAAAGTGATAAGAAACGAGGTGGTAGACTTTGTACCAGACATTATATAGAAAGTATCGCCCACAAACTTTTGATGAGGTGGTTGGTCAAACTACGATTATTCGTACATTAAAAAACGAGATAGAACATAATCGCTTGAATCATGCATATTTATTTACAGGCCCTAGAGGTGTTGGTAAAACCAGCGTTGCAAAAATATTGGCAAAAACCGTAAATTGTAAAAATTTAAAAGATTGCATACCATGTGGCCAATGTGATAGTTGTATGGAAATGAATCAAAAACAATCAACTGATGTAATAGAAATAGATGCTGCATCTAATAATGGTGTTGATGAAATAAGAGAATTAAAAAGTAAAGTGAATTTAGTTCCGTCAACGGGAAAATACAAAGTGTATATCATTGATGAGGTACATATGCTAACGGTTGGAGCCTTTAATGCATTATTAAAAACTTTAGAAGAGCCACCAGAACATATTATCTTTATTTTAGCAACTACTGATCCTCATAAAATTCCATTGACAATTCTTTCAAGATGCCAGAGATTTGATTTTAAAAGAATTAGCGTTTCAGAAATTGTAAAACTGTTATCTAGCATTGTGAAAAAAGAAAATATTGATATTGATGAAAAAGCATTAGAAACAATCGCACGATTATCCGATGGTGGACTAAGAGATTCTCTTAGTATGTTAGATCAGGTAATTGCTTATGCATCGGGGAAGATTACAGAAAAAGAAGTACATGAAGTGAATGGTACTTTAGCACAAGAAGATTTAAAAGCTTTTTTTGAAAATATGTTCAAAAAGAATCTAAAAGAATGTTTAGAGTTAATTCATGTATGTAATGACGAGGGAAAGAATCTGGTAAAACTAACAGAAGAAATGATTGAATTTTTAAGAAATGTTTTAATTACAAAAACTGCCCCAGAAATTATAAAAAATGATGTTAAAATTTATCAAGACATTGCCAACCAATTGTCTATTTCTGATATAACAAAAGTTATTTATGAATTTAATGATTGCATACAAAAAATGAAAAATTCTAATGACACAAAGTTAATCTTGGAATTGTGTGTTATTCAAAATACTGTTAATGATATGACAAATCCAAGCATACAAAAAAACATAAAAGAAGAAGAAAAAACAGAGGAAAATCATTTCCCGGGAAATATGAATGAACCGCAAAATTACGAACCAAAAGAAAAAGTAGTAAAAAAGGAACATAACGAAAGTGTAATTAAATACACAAATGAGCAACGTGAAAAAATGGATAAATTAAAAATGATTCGTGTGAATAATACTTTATCCAAATTTAATAAAAAACAATTACTTCATTTTAGAAATACAATTGAAGATGAAATGAGAACTTATTTATTAGATCCAGAATTTAGTCATATTGTATCTTTGTTAATGGATGGAATACTTAAGGCTGCTAGTGATGAATATTTAATAGTTGTATTTGATGATTTAAAAATGAGTGATTTGTTTAATCAAAATCTTAGACAAATTGAACAAGTTATTTCAGAAGTTTATCATCAACCATATAAAATCATTTCTCTAAGTTCTCAAGAATGGGAACCAATAAAGAATGATTTTAACCATAAAACTAGAAAATTTGAATATCAACAAGAAAAAGAGGAAGATACTAATTTTTTTAATTCCAATTCTGAAAATGATCTGGAGTCAAAATCAGAAATGGAACAATTGTTTGGAAATATTGTAGAATATAATTAAGAAAGAGGGATAAGATGAATATACAAGCAATGATGAAACAAGCACAAAAATTACAAAAGGAAATGACAGAAACAAAAAGTAAAATTGATGAAATGGAATTTACAGGTAAATCATCAATTGTAACTGTTACGGCTAATGGTAAGAAAGAAATAACAAAAGTAACAATCGATAGTAATCAATTTGATGGTGACGATATTGAAATGTTAGAAGATATGATTATGATTGCAGTGAATGATGCAATGAAACAAGTAGATCAAGAAATAGAAAATAAAATGGGGAAATACACACAAGGAATGCCAGGGTTATTTTAAAATATGAATTATCCAAAAATTATTCAAAATTTAATTGATTGTTTTAAAAAAATTCCTGGAGTAGGAGAAAAAACTGCAGAAAGATATGTATTATCTTTGTTAGATATGGATGATGAAGCATTAAGCGATTTTGCTGATCATTTAAAACATCTGAAACAGAAAATTGTTCGCTGTAAAATATGTCATAATCTTTCTGAAGAAGAAATCTGCGATATATGTAAAGATACAACCCGTGATCATTCTACAATTTGTGTTGTGGAAGAACCAAAGAATGTTTTTTCGTTCGAAAAAGCAGGCACATATCTTGGAACTTACCATGTCCTAGATGGTTTAATTTCTCCATTAGAAGGAATTCGCCCTGAAAATATTAATATTGCATCCTTACTAGAACGTGTTGAAAAAGAAGATATTAAAGAGGTAATCATTGCTGTAAAAGCTTGTGTAGAGGGAGAAACTACAGCAATGTATATTGCCAAAAAGTTAGAAGATAAAAATGTCAAGGTAAGTAAGATAGCTTATGGAATTCCTTTAGGTGCTGATATGGGGTATATTGATGCATCTACATTAGAAGTTTCACTAGAAAACAGACAACAAATACATAATTAAATAGATCGTTTCATAAGTTTTTTTTAGGTGATGTTTATGTTCATTTTAAAAAGAATTTATGAAATCTTAAAGCGTATTATAATTAGTGTTTTTTTGCTATATAGTTTTAATTTAGTGATGTCTCCCTTGGAGATTATGATTCCAATTAATATGATTACAGTAGTAGGAATTACAGTATTAGGGTTTCCTGCTTTATTATCGTTTTTAGTAATATTACTGTTTATATACTAGGAGGTAAAATATGCTTGATGAATTTCAGAGTAGTCAAAAAGTAGTATATCAAATGCTTCAAAATGCTGGAAAAAAGCAAAAATTTTCTCATGCCTATTTAATTGATGCGAATCATTATCCAAGGAAATTAGAATTTGCAATTGCTCTAGCAAAATTTATTCTATGTCCACATCATTATTCTAATAGCGAAAAATGTGGTTTATGTTCTCAATGTCAAAGAATTGACGATGGTAATTTTACAGAATTAAAAATTATTTCTCCAGATGGTTCTTGGATAAAAAAAGAACAGTTAGAAGAATTACAAAAACAGTTTTCGACTAAAGCAATCGAATCAAAAAATAAAATATATATAATCAATGATGCAGAAAAAATGAATGCATCTGCCGCAAATTCTATTTTAAAATTTTTGGAAGAACCAGAACCTGGAATTATTGCTATTTTAATTACCGATAATATGTACCAATTGTTAGATACGATTATTTCAAGATGTCAGGTAATTTCTCTAGCTAAGATAAAACAAAGTGATAGAAAAAATTCATCTTCAGTTACTACATTAGAAAAGATTGGTTTCTTTTTATCAAAGACGGGAGATGACTACCAAAACTTTGTTAACAGTGATGACAAAAAAGACCAAATTAATCATGTTGTTCAGTTTATTCGAGAATTAGAAATTAACGGTACGGAAGCAATTTTAAAAGAAAATAAACTTTGGACAAGCATATTTCGAGACAAAGAACAAAATGATTTTGGATTAGAAATTATGTTGCTATTTTATAAAGATATGATTAATCAAAAAGTTGGATTACCAATTGAATTTATGGATGACTACATAGAAATTTTAAAACAGCTGGTAGAAAAAAATACTATGAAACAAATATGTAAAAAAATAGAAATGTTAATTGAATTAAAAAATCACTTACGTGTCAATGCAAATAATAATTTGTTAATTGATCAATTAATTTTATCATTTCAGGAGGTGTGTGTATGAAAATAATTAAAGTAGTGTTAAAAAAGAATGGATTACCACACTATTTTGCAACTCATGGTTTGCCTTTAAAACGTAATACTTCTGTAATTGTAGAAACGGAGAAAGGATTACAATTTGGAACAACTGTATCAGATATTCTAGAAATTCCTGATGAGCAGATTCAAGTGCCTATAACAGATATTGTACGTATTGCTTCTCGAAAAGACGCTCGTCGTCATGAAAAAAATGAAACAGAAGCCAAATTTGCTTTAAAGAAATGTCGTGAATTAGCACAAAAGTATGAGTTAAATATGAGAATTTTAGATGCAGTATTTACATTTGACCGTGATCAATTATTCTTTTATTTTCTTTCTGATAGTCGCGTTGATTTTAGAGCTCTTGCTAAAGAATTAGCATCTATTTATCATACGAGAATTGAATTGCGTCAAGTTGGTGTTAGAGATAAGGCGAAAGAAATTGGTGGAATTGGAATGTGTGGACGAGGATTATGTTGTTCTACGTTTTTAACAGAGTTCGAATCTGTTTCAATTAATATGGCAAAAAATCAAAATATTTCATTAAATCCATCTAAAATCAATGGATTGTGTGGAAGATTATTATGTTGTTTAAATTATGAAAATGAATGCTATAAAGAGTGTCGTAAAGATTTACCAAAAGTAGGTCAAACTGTTAAAACAGAATACGGCACAGGAGTAGTGAAAGAAATTGATATTTTAAAACGCTCTTATAAGGTAGATATTCCGGCGAAAGGACTTGTTGAGGTAACTTCACAATGAAAGAAGAAATACATTATTTAGTTGGAAGAGAAAATTTAAAAATTGTTCAAAATAACAAATGTTTTTCATTTTCCCTTGATTCTATGTTATTACCCAATTTTGTGACATTGAATTTAAGAACAAAGAAAATATTGGATATTGGTTGTGGAAATGCGCCTATTCCTTTGATTTTGTCAGAACGTAGTAAAGCTCATATAGATGGTGTAGAAATACAGGAAGAAGCATATCAAATGGCTAAAAAGAGTGTTCAATTAAATCATAAAGAAGACCAAATTCAGGTTATTCATGACGATATACATCATTATGCTACATTATTCGATCACGAGGAATATGATGTGATTACTTGTAATCCTCCATATTTTGAATATCATGATTCGTCTATTGTAAATGAAGATCAACAAAAGACAATTGCTCGTCATGATAAAATGTTAAAAATGGAAGATGTTATGAAAATTAGTAGAAAATTATTAAAAAATAATGGTATACTAGCTCTTGTGCAAAGACCAGAGCGTTTAGTAGATATTATTACAATGATGAGAAAAAATAATATTGAGCCAAAGAAAATGCTTCTTATTTACCCTAAAAGAGGAAAAGATGCAAATATATTGTTAATAGAAGGTATGAAGAATGGAAAACCGGGATTAAAAATATTAAATCCAATCTATTCTCATAATGAAAATCATGAATATTCCGATGAGTTAAAGAAATTTTTACGTATGAATGGATGATGTGTATGATACAAAATAGTTATCAAAGTGAAGCAATTGTATATTTAATTCCAACGCCAATTGGTAATTTAGATGATATTACAATTCGTGCTATGGAAGTACTAAAAAAAGTAGATGTTATTTTTTGTGAAGATACAAGAGTAACATCATTACTTTTGAATCATTTCAATTTGAAAAAGAAATTGTATTCTAGTCATAAATTTAACGAAGAAAAGAATGAAAGCAAGTTTCTTTCTTATTTAGAAGAAGGAAAGAGTATTGGAATTGTCAGTGATCGTGGAACTCCTATTATTAGTGATCCGGGGTATTTTTTAGCTCAAACGGCAATTAAGCATGGATATGCTGTTGTCGGGTTACCTGGACCAACTGCCTTTGTTCCTGCTTTAATTATGTCTGGTTTAGAACCACAACCCTTTTATTTTTATGGTTTTTTGCACAACAAAGATAGTAAAAGAAAAGAAGAAATAAGACAATTAAAGAATTTTCCACATACTATGATCTTTTATGAGGCTCCACACCGTATTGCTAAAACATTACAACAAATGTATGAAATATTAGGCGATCGTCATATTTGTATTGCCCGTGAAATAAGTAAAAAATTTGAGACTGTTTATCGTGGTACAATTTCAGAAATTTTAACATATGTCAAAGATATGAAAGGTGAAATTGTGTTATTGGTAGAGGGAAATAAAAATCCGGATACTACATTTGCAATTGGCATTATAGAGCATGTTAATTTATACATGAAAGAAGGATTAGCAACAATGGATGCAATTAAAAAAGTGAGTAAAGAGCGTGGTATGAGTAAGAAAGAGGTATATCAGGTTTATCACAATGAAAAGGGGAAGGAGGATCATACATGCGACTAATTGTGGGATTAGGAAATCCGGGAAAAGAATATGAACATACAAGACATAATATGGGATTTGATCAAATCGATTTATTTGCTTCTTCTCATCATGTTTCATTGGATCGAGAAAAGTTTGGTGGTAAGTATTGTGAATTATTCATTCATCAAGAAAAAGTAATTTTATTAAAACCACAAAGCTATATGAATTTATCGGGAGAAGTTATTCAAAAATTTATAAATTTTTATAAAATTCCTATTTCTAATTTACTAGTTATTTGTGATGATTTAGATACTCCAGTGGGAAAAATAAAACTAAAGAAAAAAGGGAGTTCTGGAGGACATAATGGATTAAAAAATATTGAATTCCATCTTCATACCAATGAATATAATCGTTATAAGATTGGTATTTCTAATAATAAAAGGATAGATGGTAAAGATTATGTGTTAGGCAAGTTGGCAAAGGAAGAGCAAGAACAAATCCAACTTGTCATGGAACAAGGTATTCAGTTATTAAATGATTATTTTGTATTGTCATTTGATAATTTAATGAATAAGTATAATAAAAAGTAGTCGGATACAAAAATGTGTCCTTTTTTCCGTGTTTAGGAGGTGAAATATTATGAAGTATTTAGAAAAATATATATCTATTGATGAACACGTAGATGGCGTGACAGGCTTGACAGATGAATTATTTTGTTATTATTTATCTGCAGTATTAAAACAGAAAAATAGAAATATTTTATTAGTTACTAGTTCTTTATTTGAAGCCAATAAATATTATCAAATGATATCTGATTATACAGATCATGTTTATCTGTTTCCCATGGATGATTTTTTAACAAGTGAGGCATTAGCAATTTCTCCAGAATTTAAAATTACACGTTTAGAAACTATGCTAAGTGCCTTATCAGATAGTCCTAAGATAGTTGTTACAAACTTAATGGGGTATTTAAGATATTTACCAACTACTAGTGTATATAAAAATCATTTTTTAACAATTCAGCAAAATTGTGATTATCAAATGAATGCTTTAATCGAAAAGTTATATCAAATGGGTTATCAAAGGGAAACTTTAGTCAATAAAACAGGTGAAATGGCTGTACGTGGATTTGTGATAGACGTTTTTCCGATGGGAATGAATCATCCAATTCGTATTGAATTTTGGGGCGATACAGTCGATTCTATTCGTACTTTTGAAGTAGATAGTCAACATACATTGAAAACATATGAGAAAGTAACAATTTATCCAAATACAGAATTTTTAACTTCAAATACTGTAAATATAGAAAATGTTCATCAAAGATTATTACCTGAATATGGAAATGTAAGTGCAATTTGTGATTATCTAAAAGATTGTATGGTTGTTTATGCAGATTACCAACAATTAAAAGTTAGTTATGAAAATTTATTAGATGAAATTTATCACTACAATATTAGTATGGAACTTGATGGTAATACAAAATATATGCATGATTTTTACGACTTAGATAGAAAAATAAAACATCATTTTTATTATTTAGGTGTAGAAAATGTTTCTGATAAGAGATTATTACAACAATTTGATACCAAGGATATTTCAATGTTACCTAGTAAAATGGAAGATATTAGGTTATTTCTTTTAGAGAAGAAGAAACAGAAAATGACAGTTGTTTTAGCTTTAAAAGACCGTTATCAGGTAAATCATGTTATTGAATCACTGGGTGAAAATGATATTTTATTTGTGGATGATAAACATATCGTAAATGGTAAAATCAACGCTATTATTTTCCCACTTACCAAAGGATTCCAAATCAAAGATTTGATTGTTTTAACAGAACATGAATTGTTTCATAAAAAAATAGATCGGGTAAAATATAAAACAAATTTTAAGTTTGGAACGAAAATACGTGATATTAATAAGTTACAAATAGGAGATTATATTGTTCATAATGTTCATGGTATAGGAAGATATATTGGATTAAAAACGCTTTTAAAAAACGGATTAAAAAAAGATTACTTAATGGTTGAATATAAAGATCAAGATAAGTTATATATTCCTGTAGAAAAAATTGATTCTATCAGTAAGTATTCATCTAGTGAAGGCAGTATTCCGCGCTTAAATAAGTTAGGTGGAAGTGAATGGGCCAAAACGAAACTACGTGTACGAAAAAAGATAGAAAATATTGCTGGTCAATTATTGGAAATGTATGCCTTACGTGAAGCAAAACCAGGATTTGCATTTCTTCCAGATGATGAAGATCAAATTGCTTTTGAAAAAGATTTTCCATATGAAGAGACAACAGATCAATTAAAAGTATCAGAAGAAATAAAAAAAGATATGGAATCTCCTCATCCTATGGATCGATTACTTTGTGGAGATGTTGGGTTTGGTAAGACAGAAGTTGCTTTTCGTGCAATGTTTAAAGCAGTTCTAAGTGGAAAGCAAGTAGCATTTTTATGCCCAACTACAATTTTGTCAAAACAACATTATCAAAATGCAATTAATCGTTTTTCTAATTTTCCTGTGCGTATTGTACTATTGAATCGTTTTGTATCAAATAAGGAAGCAAAACAAATTTTGAATGATTTAAGAGAAGGAAAAGTAGATATTTTAATTGGTACACATAGAATATTAAGTGATGATGTCAAATTTAAAGATTTAGGTTTGTTGGTAATTGATGAAGAACAGCGTTTTGGAGTTAAACATAAAGAGAAGATTAAACAATATCGTAATACAATTGATGTTTTAACTCTATCTGCAACCCCAATTCCTCGAACATTGCAACTTTCAATGGCTGGAGTACGTAGTTTATCATTAATTGAAACACCACCAGTGAATCGTTATCCTGTTCAAACATATGTTGTTGGTTATAACAAACCGTTGTTAAAAGATGCGATATATAAGGAATTATCACGTAATGGACAAGTATTTATTTTATATAATCATATAGATGATATGCATGCGAAAGTGGCTGAAATAGAAAGATTAGCACCTGATGCAAAGGTTATATCTGCTCATGGTAGAATGGATAAACACGAATTAGAAAATGTTATGCAGAAATTTGTCGATCACGAATACGACATATTAGTTTGTACTACCATTATTGAAACAGGAATAGATATTCCTAACGTAAATACTTTAATCATTATGGGTGCTGATCATTTTGGATTGTCTCAACTATATCAGATTCGTGGAAGAGTAGGTCGTAGTGATAAGATTGCTTATTGTTATTTAATGTATAATGCTTCTCGTGTCTTATCAGAAACGGCGAAGAAACGACTTAATGTGATTAAAGAGTTTACAGAATTAGGAAGTGGTTTTTCTATAGCAATGAGAGATTTATCTATTCGTGGAGCAGGTGATATTTTAGGGAGTGAACAGGCAGGTTTTATTGATACAATTGGAATTGAATTGTTCTTAAAAATGTTGAACGATGAAATTCAAAAATTACAGGGTAAAACAGTTACTCATGATGAAGAGGAACAAGTAACTCAACCATTATTAGATGTATCTACAACGATTAGTGATAATTATGTAGAGGAAGAAGAGTTAAAGATAGAGATTCATAAACAAATTAATACCATAGATTCATATGATAAATTAAAAGAAGTTAGAGCCGACTTGGAAGATCGATTTGGTCATATTACAGATGATATGTTAATTTATATGTATGAAGAATGGTTTGAGAAAATTGCATCAAATTTAGGAATTAAACAAGTTCGACAGACGAAAAACTTTATAGAAATAACAATTCCCGCAATATTACTATCAAAGTTAAAGGGAGATCAATTGTTCTTTGGAATTAGTAATATTTCTAAAATGTTTCGCTTTGCAATGCGAGGTAAAAATTTAATGATTACATTGGATACCGTTAAGTTAGAAAAACATTTTATTTATTATTTAATAGAAATGTTAAAAGTCATTCAAGAACAGGTGAATAAAAACACACAATAATTGTGTGTTTTTTTATTTCCTGGGAAATAAAAAAAGTCATAGAATTAATCCATGACTCTCATAATATTTGGAATAATTTGTTTTTTTCTAGATATAATATGGTCTAGATATTCCCCTTGTTTGATCTCATTTAAATAGAATGCATCTTTGAAAATATCTTGTGCTTTAGAGTTAAAGTAAATATAAGATCCGTTTTTCATAATATCAGTGACAAACAGTCCAACAACTGCATAATCATTATGCGTTGATACTCTTTCGATCAGATCAATAAACTTTTGTTCATTCTTTTTAATTTCTTCAATATTTAATGTAAAAATTTGACCAATTCCTATTTTAGCATTGTCAATTTTAAAGTTTTTAAAATCATTATATAGAATTTCTTCTTCTGTCATTCCCTTAATAGAAGAACCTGCTTTAAACATTTCATAAGCATAATCTGATGCATTAATTTCCGCTATTTTTGAAAGTTCTTCAATTGCTCTTTTATCTAATTCTGTAGTTGTCGGAGACTTCATAAGTAAAGTATCTGATATAATTCCTGAAACCATTAATCCAGCAATATTTTTTGGTATTTCTATATGATTTTCACGATACATTAAATAAATAATTGTATTAGAACTACCTACTGGCATATTTCTAAAGTTAATGGGCATAGATGTCCCAATAGTACCTATTTTATGATGATCGACAATTTCTAAAATTTCGGCTTCTTCTAAACCATCTACTGATTGTTCAGCTTCATTATGATCTACTAAGATAACTTGCTTTGGCTTTTTATCATTCATATCTGCTAAACGGAATAATCCAAGACATACACCATTATTATCTATAACTGGATAATTGCTATAACGATGTTTTTTAGATAATTCGGTAATATCATTTACATAATCATTTTCATTTACTGCAATGACACTGTCTGAGTGAACAATTGTTGATACGTAATTACTGAGTCCTATTACTTTAGCGACACTAAATGTATCCATACTTGTACGAATAATATTAACATGATTTTGTTTAGCGATTGCTAAATGTTCTTCTTTAATTAATCCATTTCCCGTAATAATAATTAATTTTGCATGATTTATAACTGCGTGTTCTATAATACTATGTCTATCTCCAACTATTAAAATGGTATCACTTTGAATATCAATATTTTCCAAAAAGGTGGTACTACGATAAGAAGCAATTAATGTGTTCCCACTAATTTCCTCATCAAAATTTAAAATTTGTTCTCCATTTAAAATTGATTGAATATTTTGATATGAAGTTTCTAAGTGTGCTAAATCACCAACAATTTGTTCAGCAGCAATACTTTTCATAGATACAATTCCTAGTAGTTTTTTCTTATCATCTACTATAGGTAGTGTTGTTGCTTGACTTTTTAACATATGGAAAAAAGATGCATAAATTGATTCATTGTGAAAAATAAAATTATCTTTTTGATAGTCAAAGTCTTTAATTTGTAATTTTACATCATTTAAATATTTCGGTTGTTTTTCGTTAAAATATTTTAGTACAAATTTAGATTCATTATTGATATCTCCTAAAACACGTGGTTCTGTATGATATCCGAGTTGGTTTTTTAAATAAGACAAAGTGATCGATGCTGTAACACTATCAGTATCTGGTTTTTTATGTCCAAAAATAAATGTTTGATTCATAATTTTCCTCCTTTTTTACGCCAAAAGTGGTTTATTTATTATAGCACAAATATTTTGTTGTGATAAGTATAAATTGTTAATTTTAACACATTCTATACATTAGAAAGCGAGGAAGTTATGAAAGCAACTGGAGTTGTAAGAAGAATTGATGAATTAGGTCGAATTGTAATTCCTAAAGAAATTAGAAAAACATTGCGAATTAGAGAAGGTGAAAGCTTAGAAATATTTTTAGATAACCAAGAAAATATTGTTCTAAAAAAATACTTTGCAATGAATCATTTTGAAGAAGAAGCACAAGCATTTGTTGATGCTATATCACATTTAACCAGACATAGTGTTATGATTACTGATACTGATAAAGTAATTGCTATGGCAGGTGTTGATAAAGAAATACTAGTGCAAAAACCAATTAGTGAACAATTAAAAGATATTATTTCTCGTCGTGATAAGATGTTAGAAAAAAGCAAAAAAAAGATACAGTTAGTAGAAAATCAAGAAATGGAAGTATGCTTTTCCTATGCCACAATTATTGCTAATGGTGATGCGGCAGGGTTAGTATTTACATATGGAAATGATCATATGGATGAATTAGATCGAAACATTGTAGAATTAACGGCACAAGTTTTATCGAAACAATTAGAAAATTAAATTCTTGGCAAATAAGAAATGATGTGATATAATCAGTCATGTAAAAACGTTGAAAGAAAGAAAGGCTAAAGTATTTTTTAAAGAGAGTTCATGTATGGTGGAAATGAATAAAAGGAAATAGCTGGAAATGGTTCTGGAGTTGATGATTCGATAAGTAGGATGATACGGGTAGTGCCTGTTAACAACTAGAGGTAGTTTCGACTATGAATTAAGGTGGTACCACGTATTTCACGTCCTTATATTAGGATGTGATTTTTTTTAGGAGGTAATTATGGGAAGATGTTTTGAAAAAATTAGTTTTGAGCAATTTAAAAAAGATTTTAAAGATGATAAAGAAACATATCAAATATATGAATTACCAACAAGAAGTACAAAGCACAGTGCTGGTTATGACTTTAAAGCTATCTATGATTTTTCCATTGAACCTGGGGAACAAAAAAGAATTTTTACAGGTGTGAAAGCACAGATGGAAACAGATGAAGTTCTTATGTTATATGTTCGTAGTAGTATGGGAATTAAACATGGTGTACGGATGTCTAATGGAGTAGGAATTATTGATAGTGATTTTTATAATAACCCTACAAATGAAGGCCATTTTTCAATTACACTATACAATACTAGTAATAAAACATATACTGTAAAAAAGGGAGAAGCTTTTGGACAAGGTATTTTTCAAAAGTTTTTAACCGTTAATGATGAACAAGAAATTCAAAGAGAAAGAACCTATGGATTTGGTTCAACGAATAAGGAGTGAGAATATGGAAAAGAAAAAATATTATATATCAACAGCAATCGCATATACTTCTGCAAAACCACATATTGGAAATACTTATGAAATTGTATTAGCAGATGCGATTGCAAGATTTAAACGTTTGGAAGGATATGACGTATATTTTCAAACAGGAACAGATGAACATGGTGAAAAAATTGAATTAAAAGCGAAAGAAGCAGGTAAAAATCCACAGGAGTTTGTTGATGAAATTGCTTCAGAAGTACACCAAATTTGGGATTGTATGAATACGAGTTATGATAAGTTTGTTCGTACAACAGACAAAGAACATATGAAAAAAGTATCTGAGATATTTGAGAGATTATATCAACAAGGCGATATCTATAAGGGGGTATATGAAGGGTTATACTGTACCCCATGTGAATCATTCTTTACTGAATCACAATTAGTAGATGGGAAATGCCCGGATTGTGGTCGTGAAGTAAAAAAAGCAAGTGAAGAAGCATATTTCTTTCGTTTAGACAAGTATGCCAAGCGTTTAGAAGAGTATATTGAAACACATCCTGATTTTATACAACCAGAAGCACGAAAAAATGAAATTATGAATAATTTTATAAAACCTGGATTACAAGATTTATGTGTTTCAAGAACATCATTTGACTGGGGAGTACCAGTTACATTCGATAAAAAGCATGTTGTATATGTTTGGATTGATGCATTAAGTAATTATATCACTTTTTTAGGGTATGATATTCATGGAAATCACGATGAGAAATTTAAAAAATATTGGCCAGCTGATGTTCATTTAATTGGAAAAGATATTCTAAGATTTCATACAATTTATTGGCCGATTATGTTAATGGCTCTAGATTTACCACTACCAAAGAAAATATTTGGCCATCCATGGATTTTAGTGGGTGAAGATAAGATGAGTAAGTCTAAAGGAAATATCATGTATGCTGATGATTTAGTGCGTTATTTTGGAGTAGATGCCGTACGTTATTATTTATTACACGAAATTCCATTTGCAAGTGATGGAACTATTACTTATGAATTGTTAATAGAAAGAATTAATTCTGATTTAGCAAATGTATTAGGTAATCTAGTAAATCGTACAATAAGTATGGCACATAAATATTTTCAAGGAACGGTGACTGTTCCAACAGAATATACAGAACTAGATGAATCATTTAAGAAAACGATTTTAGATACAAAACAAGAAGTGATTGCTAAAATGGATGAATTACGTGTTGCCGACGCTATAGAAGCAATATTTAATTTATTTAGACGTTGTAATAAATTTATTGATGAGACAACCCCATGGACTTTAGCAAAAGATGAATCACAAAAGGAAAGATTGAATAATGTTTTATATCTATTGTTAGAAGGAATTCGTCATGGAGCGGTATTATTACAAGCTTTCTTACCTGATACTGCACAATCTATTTTTGAACAATTAAATACAACAAATACTTCTTTTACATCATTAGATCAATTTGATGGTTTAGGAGAATCAATCACTGTAGGAGAGGCTCATCCATTGTTTGCACGTATTGATAAAGAAAAGAAGTTAGAAGAAATTCATCAAAATACCAAATAATATTGGTATTTTTTTGATAAATGACAAAAATTGTAGAAAAACTTTGTAAAATGTTGTAAATTGTATGATGAAAAATATCGTAATTATTTGAAATTGCAAGGAATTTCCTGTATAGTTAATTATAGGTTGTAAAAAATGAAGGAGAGAAATCATGTCAATTCTAAAAAATAAGGAAACGAGATCAGTTTTATTGATATTAGGCTTTCTTGGATTCTTAGTTTTAGGTAGTGTGATTGTGGAATTTAACATCATAGATATTCTTTATTTAATTGCAATTATTTATACAATTTGCAGATACATTTATATTAAGACACATCAGTAAATAGTATGAAAATATGCCATTTTATGGTATATTTTTTTTAGGAGTGAGATTATGGTAGATACACATTGTCATTTATTATTAGAAGAGTATCAGACAGAAGAACACTTACAAGAAGTTATTTCTCATATGGAAAATCATTTGATGATTACAAGTGCGACAAACATGGAAAATATGATAGAAACATTAAATATAGTAAAAAAATATACAAATGTATATGGTGTGATTGGGATTCATCCAGAAGAAGTAGAGGAAGGTACAGAAGAAAATTTGAAAATTTTAGAATCTCATCTTCACGATGATAAAATCGTAGGCATAGGAGAAATTGGACTAGATTATCATTATACGAAGGAAAATAGAGAGAAACAAATAGAATTATTTAAAAAGCAATTATCACTTGCTAAAAAATATCACCTACCTTGTGTAATACACAGTAGAGATGCTGCACAAGATACATATAATATATTAAAGAGGGTGATAGATGGAAGTTTTCCAGTCATTTTACATTGTTATGGATATTCTGTAGAAATGGCTCGTGAGTTTTTAAAACTCGGTGTTTATTTTGGAATAGGAGGGGTTGTTACTTTCAAGAATGGTGTCAAATTAGTTGAAGTAGTAAAAGAAATGCCTTTGGATCATTTGCTATTGGAGACAGATAGCCCATATTTATCTCCCGAACCATATCGTGGTCAAGAAAATGAACCAGTACGAATTATACATATTGCTTCAAAAATTGCGCAAATTAAAAATGTAAGTTTAGAAAAGGTATTAGAAATAACGACAAATACCGCAATTAATCAATTTGACTTGAAAAGGTAATTTTGCTATACTTTAACTAGTCTATAAATAATCTTGAGGTGACATGTTATGAATGTATATTTACTGCAATTATTGGGTAAATGGCTTAGTTTAATTATGATCGCAGCATTATCATTATTTCATAATATTGGATTTCAAACTCATAAAGTAAAGATTGACAATCCGACAAAGAATATGAATTTAAATGTTGAAAATCAAGTGATTGCTCATGAAACGCAAACAATATATACAAAAAGATTACCAAACGGTGTGACAAAAGTTATTACCGAAGGTCAAGATGGCTTAATTATTCCTCAGATAGATGGATCGACATCTGTTATTCAAGAAATGATACCTGCAGTAGTACAAGTAGGTAATGGAGGAAAAGAAAGCTATGTTGGAAAAATGTCAGGGTATGGTCCTGATTGTCCTGGATGTAGTAAAACAGGGAATGTTTCTTGTCATACTAAAAATGGAGGAAAACATAGTTTAATTTATGATGGTATTTATTATCAAGATGAAGAATATGGAAATGTAAGAATTTTAGCAGCTGCTAAAACGGTATTTCCATGTGGAACGATTATAGAAATCAATAATGGAATAAATCCACCTTTCTTAGGTGTTGTGTTAGATAGTGGTAGTAGTATGCAAAAAGCTTGGAATAGTAGTAGAACAGTTTGGATTGATTTAGCATACGCAACACAAAGTGATGCTAGAAATACAACAACACCTGGCGGAAATGGAATACAATTTACTGTAAAACGTTATGGATTTTAAGAGCAATTTGCTCTTTTTCTTTTGAAAATTTATTGTATCTATTTGTTAATTCCGTTATAATAAAAATCAAGAGGAGATATAGTATGGAGTATTCACCAAATAAAATGCAACAAAATTTAAATTCCCATCAATTTCATTTTAAAAAGAATTATGGGCAAAATTTTATTATTGATCGCAATATCATTGAAAAAATAGTTACATCTTGCCAAATTGATGACAATACACTTGTGATCGAAATCGGCCCAGGTGCTGGTTCTTTAACTGTGGGACTTGCTCGTTATGCAAAACAAATTCTCTGTTATGAAATTGATACTACATTAAAACCAGTATTAGAAGATAATTTAAAACCATATCAAAATATCGATATTATTTATGGTGATTTCTTAAAAAGTTCTCCCATTGAAGATATTAAAAAATATCAGTATTCTAAATTATATGTAATTGGAAATTTACCATATTACATTACAACTCCTATTATTATGAAGGTAATAGAGGATCACTTACCAGTAGATAAAATTGTCATTATGGTACAAAAAGAAGTAGGAGATCGCTTTAGAGCTAAACCGGGAACGAGAGACTATGGTTCTTTTACTGTGTTTTTAGATTATTATTTTGATGTCCATAAACTTTTAGATGTAAGCCGCAATGTATTTTTACCGAAACCGAATGTTGATAGTATTGTAGTTGAATTCACGAGAAAAAAGGAACAACTCCCATTATTAGATGATACTTTTTTCTTTCAATTTGTAAGAGATTGTTTTAAACAAAAGCGAAAAACACTCCGTAATAACTTAAAAATGTACGATTTAGATATTTTAGAACGATTATTTCAGTCTCATGGATATAGTTTACAAGATCGAGCAGAAAAAATCCCTTTAGAGGTTTTTGTATCTGTAGTGAATGAATATATAGAAAGAAGGAAATAAGATGATTAGTATTATTTATTTTGTATTGTTTTTAATTTTATTATTTATTTGTTTTATAGTATTATTAAAATCATTAGATATTTTATATTTGAAATCATTCTTTAAAACAATCACTTGTTTACTAATTATCTTTTTTACAATTGTTTTTCCATTTTTAGGAACTTATTGTATTGCTAAAATATTATCTCATCAAGAAGTGATTGTATTTTTTGAATCAACATATCTGGGAGAGAAAATAGCTACATTTTTCCAATATTATTTTCTTCCATTATATTTGATATTTGTAGTAATATCTATCATGATCATGGTATTTATCATTCTGGGAAAAATGCAAAAGCAATCTACAAAGCCCTTTTTAGTCCCAGATGGACCTAATGTAAGAAATGATAAAATTGAAATAGCAGAAAATGGTTTTAAAATTCGCCCTCTTACAGAAGAGGATAAAGATGATTTATTACAGTGGTTAACAGATGAAAAAGTATTAGAATATCACGATGGACGTGATGTAAAATACGATGAAGCTTTAATCCAAAAACAATATTATAATCAAAGAAATGTTGCGCGTTTTATTTTAGAAAAAGAAAACGAAAAAGTTGGATATTTCCAATATTACCCATTAACACAAGAAGAATTAAGTAAATACGATTTTGGAATTGATACGATTGTATATGGAATTGATTATTTTATTGGTATTCCTAAATATTTTAGAAAACATTACGATGTACAGTTTATGGTTATGATTCGTGATTATTTATTATCACACAATGTAGATTCGTTGGTGGTAGATCCTTTAATTGAGAATAAACGGGATGTCGCATGTTTTGAAAAATGCGGTTTTGAAATATACCGCGTACTTCCTCATCACCGTTTTCACGAAGGAATTCATCATGATTGTTATTTAATGGTATGTACACAAGAAAAACTTCATACACCTGTTGTAGTTCGTAAGAAAGCAAATACTAAGAAGAAAGTAACTTCTAAAAAACAATCAAACAAGGAAAGAGACAAGTAGTCTCTTTTTTTTGACACAAATAGACATAAATTAAAGTATATGTTTACTTTTTTCTCTTTTTTTGCACCCATCCATTACTTTGTGTTATCATATATCTGAAAGGAATTTTGATATATGATTAACAAGAAGTGGGATATTATTTTAAAAGATGAAATGAAAAAAGATTATTTTCGTAAACTTGGAACATTTGTAAAGCATGAATATGCGACAAAAAGATGTTTTCCAGAATATAAAAATATTTTTAATGCATTACGTTATACCGATTATGATGAAGTAAAGGTTGTCATTTTAGGACAAGATCCTTATCATGGTATTGGAGAAGCACATGGCCTTTCTTTTTCTGTACAAGAAGGGTGTAAAAGACCACCTTCTTTAGATAATATATTTAAAGAACTAGAAAGTGACTTACATATTCATCGTGAAAACAATGATTTAACTGATTGGGCACAACAAGGAGTTCTTTTGTTAAACTCTATTATGTCTGTACAAATGGATCGTCCTTTATCTCATCAAAATCATGGTTGGGAACAATTTACAGATGCAATTATTTCTAAATTAAACGAACGAGAAAAGCCTGTGATTTTTGTTTTTTGGGGTAGCTATGCGCGCAGTAAGAAAGTACTAATTACCAATCCACAACATAAAATTATAGAGAGTGTGCATCCTTCTCCTTTATCTGCATATCGTGGTTTTTTTGGAAGCAAACCATTTTCTAAAATTAATCATTATTTAAAGGAAAATGGCGAGAAAGAGATTCAGTGGTAATTATGAAAGAAGTATTAAGATTTTTACAGTCATTACCATTAAAACCTCATGACACTGTTGTTGTAGCAGTATCAGGAGGACCTGATTCTATGACTTTACTTCATCTATTACTTAAATTAAAAGAGGAAAAAGATATAAATATTGTATGTGCTCATGTCCATCATAATATTCGTGTAGAAAGTGATCAAGAAAAAGAGTTTGTAGAATCCTACTGTAAAGAACATCAAATCATTTTTGAATATCTAAAAATTGCAGAATATCACCATACTAATTTTCACCAAGAAGCCCGTACGATTCGCTACCAGTTTTTTGAACAAGTTATTCATAAATATAATGCTAGTTATCTTATGACTGCACATCATGGTGATGACCTCATTGAAACAATTTTAATGAGACTCGTGAGAGGTTCATCTTTATATGGGTATCATGGGTTTTCAAGGGTGACAAACATCCGCGATTATGTGTTAGTACGCCCTTTGATTACTGTGACGAGGGAAGATATAATGAAATACATTGATCAGTATCAAATTTCTTATGTTACAGATATGAGTAATTATAAAGATAATTATACGAGAAATCGATATCGTAAATATATTGTCCCTAAATTAAAAGAAGAAAATCCTCAAGTTCATAAGAAATTTTTAAGTTTTAGTACGACTTTATTAGAATGTAGTCATTATGTTAGAAATTTGGTTCAAAATAAAGAAGGAACTGTATTTCAGGATCGTACTTTGTTTTTAAATTTATGGAATAAGGAAGATCCTTTTATGCAAGAACAAATCATTCAATATTTATTAGAAAGAGTCTATCAAGGAAGATTAAATCATATCCAAAGTAGACATGTACACAATATTATTGATTTTTTATTAAATGGTACTAATAATTCACATATTGCTTTGCCAGAACATATTGTTTTGGTAAAAGAATATCAACGAGCATATTTCACGGATACGATGCCATCTTTTAAAGCGTATCAGTTTGTACTATATGATCAATTGTGGTTGCCGAATGGAAATACGATTGAAAAGGTAAAATCAACAGAGAAAGATGATAATTTTACTTGTCGATTAGATACGAGTGAAATAGAACTTCCTCTTTATGTGCGTACGAGAAAGTCGGGGGATCGCATGACGGTGAAGGGTCTATCTGGTACTAAGAAAATAAATGATATTTTTACAGATGAGAAAATTGAAAAATCATTCCGTGATACATGGCCGATTGTGACCGATGCCACTGGCAAAATACTTTGGTTACCAGGCCTAAAAAAAACGAAATTTGATAGAACAAAAAATGGAAAGTATGATATAATACTAAGGTATTCTTTGAAGAAGGAGGGTTTGGATGAATAAAAAAGCCATAAAAAAAGGAATATTTCCATATGTTATATTATTAATTATTATGTTTGCAATTCTATACTTTTTTAATACAATGAACCGTAAGGTGAATGTATTAACGTATGACAAATTTATGGAACAAGCAAATAAAGGTAAAGTAGAAGAAGTTTTAGTAACACCACGTTCTCGTGCAAGTGTTTATGAAATTTCTGGTACAATGAAAGGATATAAAGAAAATGAATCATTCTTTTTGAGAGTACCATTAGATAGTGATGTCATGTCACAAATTTTAAATATTCAAAAAGAAGAAGGATTTACATTAGATACATCTTCTGATCCAGAGTCTAGTACTTTTCTATTATTTTTAGTAAATGTTCTTCCAATGGTTATTTTAGTAGGTGGTGCATTTTTCTTAATTACAAGACAAATGGGTAGCGCTAATAAGTCTATGGATTTTGGACGTAGTCGTGCTCGTTTAAATGAAGATAATAAGAAGGTGACATTTAAAGATGTTGCAGGTTTAGATGAAGAAAAAGAAGAAGTAGCTGAACTAATTGATTTCTTAAAAAGCCCTAAAAAATTCCAACGTTTAGGTGCACGTATTCCAAAAGGAGTATTATTGGTTGGTCCTCCAGGAACAGGTAAAACATTACTTGCGCGAGCAGTTGCTGGAGAAGCCAATGTTCCATTTTATTATATCAGTGGTTCTGAATTCGTTGAATTATTTGTCGGAGTCGGAGCAAGTCGTGTTAGAGATATGTTTAAACAAGCAAAACACAATGCACCATGTTTGATTTTTATCGATGAAATCGATGCTGTAGGACGTCAAAGAGGTGCAGGTTTAGGTGGAGGTCACGATGAACGTGAACAAACATTAAACCAATTATTAACAGAAATGGATGGGTTTGGTTCTAATGAAGGAATCATTATCATTGCTGCAACAAACCGTCCCGATGTTTTAGACCCTGCTTTACTTCGCCCTGGACGTTTTGATCGCCAAGTAACAGTTAATTTACCTGATGTAAAAGGTAGAGAAGAAATCTTAAAAGTACATGCAAGAGGTAAAACATTCTCTCCAAATGTTTCTCTTGCTAATATTGCTAAAAGAACAGTTGGATTTAGTGGAGCTGACTTGGAAAACTTATTAAACGAAGCTGCACTCTTAGCAGTAAGACGTAATAAAAATCAAATTACAATGTCTGAAATTGATGAAGCTCATGACCGTGTTATGATGGGACCTGCTAAAAAGAGTCATAAATACACGGAAAAAGAAAAACGTACTGTTGCATACCACGAAGCTGGTCATGCGGTATTAGGTATTAAATTAGATAATGCCAACGAAGTTCAAAAAATTACAATTGTTCCAAGAGGAAATGCTGGTGGATATAATTTAATGCTTCCAAAAGAAGAAACATACTTATCTACAAAGCAAGAACTATTAGAACGTATTATGGGTCTTCTTGGTGGCCGTGTTGCTGAGGAAATCGTATTTAACGAAGTAACAACAGGAGCTCATAATGATTTTGAACAAGCCACAAAAATTGCTCGTGCTATGGTAACAGAATATGGTATGAGTGATTTAGGACCAGTTCAATTTGAACATCAAGAAAGTAGTGTCTTCTTAGGTAGAGATTATAACAAGAGTCGTAATTTTTCAGGCCAAGTAGCATTTGAAATCGATCAAGAACAACGTAAAATTATTAATGAATGTTATGAAAAAGCTAAAAAAGTCATTAAAGAAAATCGTAAATTACTTGATTTAATTGCTAATGCTCTACTGGAAAATGAAACGCTTACAAAAGAACAAATTGATTATTTAGTAGAACATGGAAAAATGCCAGAAGAAGAAAAAGAAGAAAATCATGGTGATGAAAATCCAAATCATGATGATACAATGACTTCTGACTTTGAAGAACTTTCTTATCAAGATTTAAGTAAAGAACTTCTTTATGAGCTATGTCAAGAAAGAAATATTGAAGCAAGTAAAGATATGGATAAAGAAACATTAGTTAAGTTATTACAAGAAGATGATAAAGAGGATGAATAAATCCTCTTTTCTTTTTAAATATAGAAACAATTATTGACTATTAGAAGACAAATGAGATATAATGTACATATAATAGAAAGAGGGTTTCTATCATGAGGAAAAGCGTTGAAAAATTTTCAAAATTATTTGTTTGTCTATTGGCACTTTTATTTGTTGTAACAGGTTGTGGTTGTGACAAGAAAGAAGCGGCAAAAGAAAAAAATAAAACAGTAGAGTCTAAGGTAACAACATTAGATGATCAAACAGTAGAGGGATTAAAAATTTCTGGTTTTAGTATTACATATAAGGATGGTATTAGTAAAATTGTTGCCAATGTAGAAAATACAACAGACCAGACAATTACTCTTACTAATATTGGAATAAACCTGTATGACAAAGATAATAAGTTGTTAATTGAAACGCTTGGTTATATTGGAGATAGTATTGAACCGGGTGATAATAAACAAATTATTTCAGATGTAACAGAAGATTTAAGGAGTGCTAAAAAAGTAGAATATAAAATTGCAAGATAAGTTCTTGCTTTTTTATTTGAAACATGGACAATGATTAGAAACTTTGATACAATATAAGTTAGATATGATTAGAAAATGGTGGTATTATGGGAAAGGTAATTTCGCTTGTAAATCAAAAAGGCGGAGTTGGAAAAACAACTTCAAGTATTAATTTAGCTGCATCCCTTGGAGTATTAAAAAAGAAAGTATTATTAATTGATTTAGACCCCCAGGGAAACACAACAACAGGAGTGGGTATTAATAAAGCAGATATTAATAAAAGCATTTATGATTTGATAATTGATGAGGCAACATTAGATGAGGTTATCGTAAAAACAAAGTTTAAAAATTTGTATGTAATCCCAGCTACCATCAATTTAGCAGGTGCTGATATCGAACTGATTGATAAGAGTAAAATGGATCCGACTTTTGTAAAAGGAGCACAGTTAAAAAAACATATTGATGAAATTAGAGATGTATTTGATTTTATTATTATTGATTGTCCGCCTTCTTTAGGTATTTTGACAACGAATGCTTTAACTGCATCTGATAGTGTAATTATTCCAGTTCAATGTGAATTTTTTGCGTTGGAAGGAATTATGCAATTATTAAATACAATTATGTTAGCACAAAAGAATTTAAATCCAAACTTAACGATTGAAGGGGTATTACTGACAATGTTAGACTCTAGAACCAATTTAGGATTAGAAGTTGTTGAAGATATTAAAAGTTATTTTAAAGAACGTGTTTATGATACAATCATTCCGAGATTAGTTCGTTTATCAGAAGCACCAAGTCATGGAGAACCGATTTTAGTATATGATCCACAAAGTAGAGGTACAGAAGCTTATTTAAATCTTGCAAAGGAAGTGATTGAAAGAAATGGAAACTAGAAAAAGAGCGCTAGGAAAGGGTTTAGAACAATTGTTTAATTCTGAAGCAATTGATGTGAATGAACTAGAAAAACAGATTTATGAGACAACGCCCAAAGAAGAAATTGTAGAACTTGATATTGATGAATTAAGACCAAATCCATATCAACCTCGTACTGTATTTAATGAAGAACATTTACAAGAACTTGCATCTTCTATTAAAGAACATGGTGTATTTCAACCAATTATTGTAAAGAAAAGTATTAAAGGGTATGATATTATTGCTGGTGAACGTCGTTATCGTGCTAGTAAAATGGCAGGATTGACTAAGATTCCAGCTATTATTAGAACATTTACTGATAGTCAAATGATGGAAATTGCGCTCTTAGAAAATTTACAGCGTGAAAATTTAAGTCCAATTGAAGAAGCAAAAGCATACCAGAGTATGATTGATCATCTTCATCTAACACAAGATGAATTATCAAAAAAAGTAGGAAAAAGCAGAAGTCATTTGACAAATATGTTAGGACTTTTACGTTTGCCAAACGAAGTTCAAAATTTAGTAAATGATGAAAAATTATCGATGGGACATGCTAGAGCGTTAAGTAAATTAGAAGATGAGTCTCAAATATTAGAGATGGCTCATGAAATTACAGAAAAGAAATTACCTGTACGTGCTGTAGAAGAAAAAATTCAAGAAGGAACTTTTGAGAAAAAAGTAAAAATACACCGTCGTGAGACTCCAAAGAAGTCAGATTATAAATATGCAGAAGATTTATTACGTGATAAATTAGACACAAAAGTTCGTATACGTGATAAAAAGATCGAAATTCATTTTACGAATGTTGCAGATTTAAATCGAATTTTAGAAATTATTCAAGTAAAGGAGTCATAATCTATGGAAGGTATTTTAAATGTATTAAATGCAATCTCAGAAAAGGTAATGGTAAAAGAAATTGTCGGCCCAATTTTAGTTGTTTGTATTTCTATCTTATTAAATGGAATTATCAAGAATTTTGTTCATCGTTTCTTTCACATTGATAAGAAAAAATTAAAAACCAAAGAAGAAAAGAGAACGGTTACAGTTGTCTCATTGATTACAAATATTATTAAATATGTAATTATTTTAATTGATGTCATTATTATTTTAGGTATTTATGGAATTCCAACTGCTTCCATTATTGCTTCTTTAGGTGCTGTTGGAGTTGTTTTAGGACTCGCTTTACAAGATACATTGAAAGATTTTGTATCTGGATTTTTCATAATTACAGACAACTTATATCGTATGGGTGATTGGATTGAAGTTGGTGATTTTGAGGGAGAAGTTATCAATATTGGTTTAAAAACAACGCAAATTCGTGCTTATACAGGAGAAGTTAAGATTATTTCTAATCGTACTGTTACTGAAGTAATTAATTATAATTTATCAAATACTCTTGCGATTGTTGATATACCGATTCCATATGAAGAAGATTATGAAAAAGCAGAACAAGTATTAAAAGATTTGTGTGTAAAGTTAACTGATACATTAGATAAAATTAGGGGGACAGTTACTTTACTTGGTATTAATGAATATAACGATAAAGGGCTTGTATATCGTATTACAGTGGACACTGTTCCAACAGAACATTTTGGTGTACAAAGAGAGATTAGAAAACAGGTAAAACAAGTATTAGATCAAAATAAAATTCAAATGGGATATCCACAGGTGGTGGTACATAATGGAAAAAGAATATAAATTAGGAAGTATTGTAACAATGAAAAAGGAGCATCCTTGCGGAACAAATGAGTGGGAGATTATACGAGTAGGAGCAGATATTAAAATCAAATGTCGTAAATGTGGAAGAACAATTATGATGCCTCGTATTGAATTTAACCGAAAATTGAAGAAAGTATTGCAATGATAGGAGGCTATATGAAATTAAATAAGAGAAAAAAACAAAAAAGTTTGAATCCAATTTTTACAATTGTTATTTTGACTTTTATCATTATGATTGTAAGTCTTCTATTCTCTGTTTTAGGAATTGAAGGGCATAAAAGTACAATAGTAAACGATAGTTTGGAATCATCTTTAACAACTGTTAAAAATATCTTTTCACTAGATGGTATTCATTTCTTATTTGGTAGTATTGTAAACTCATTTACTACATTTGAACCGCTTGCTTATTTAGTATTATCTTTAATTGGTATTAGTATTGGCTCAGCGAGTGGTCTATTTCAAAAATTATTCTCACCATTAAAGAAACTTCGTTTAAGTGTTTTAACTTTTGTATTACTTTTGGTATCGATTATTTCTAATATTATTGGTGAATATAGTTTTATGTTATTAATTCCACTAGCAGGTGTCATGTATCAATATGCCGGTAAGAATCCGATGTTAGGAATTATGACAGCTTTTTTAGGAACAAGTATTGGCTATGGAACAAATGTTATCTTTACTTATGATGATTATACTTTAGGAATGCTAACACAAGTGGCTGCGAATGCTACAGTTGATGAAAACTATGTTTTTCATTTATTATCAACAAGTATTATTGGACCGGTATCAACTTTGGTTTTAGCTTTTCTTGGTACGATTATTATTACTAAATTTTTAGCTCCAAAACTACCTAAGAAATGTCATATTGATGATGAAGTAGTATATAATGATTCAAAAGTTGCAGCTCGTATTAGTGGTGTTTTATTTATTTTAATAGCCTTAGTGATTGGCTATATGATTATCCCAGGATTACCTGGTTCAGGGGCTTTGTTAGATCATAATGAAACAGAATATATCGCACAATTATTTAGTTCGAATGCTCCATTTCATACAGGTATTATCTTATTTATTACAATTATCTTAGTCTTATGTTCATTTATATATGGAATTATATCTGGTAATTTAAAATCTACAGAAGATTGTGGATTAGGGTTATCAAAGGAATTTAAGAATGTAGGTTACTTATTCGTTTTATTATTCTTTGTTTCTAATATGTTAGCCATCTTAAATTGGACCAATTTAGGTAGTGTTATCACAACAAGATTGGTTGATTTTATTAGTACATTACAAATTTCTGGAATGCCATTAATTTTGGCTGTATTTGTGATTATTGTTATTGCTAGTATTTTAATTCCTGGAAATATCGAAAAATGGACATTATTATCTCCAATTGTAATTCCATTATTTATGCGTGCAAACATCACTCCAGACTTCACTCAGTTCTTATTTAAAGCAGCTGATGGAATTGGTAAGAGTATTTCTCTTTTCTTCGTTTATTTCATTATTATGGTAGGTTTCTTACAGAAATATAATGCGGAAAGAAAAGAAGAAATTACATTATTTGGAACGTTAAAGATTTTATTTCCATCCATTTTATTGTTTACAATTGTATGGATATTGATTATAATAGGTTGGTATTTGGTGGGATTACCACTGGGAATGAATACAATGCCAACATTATAAGGGGGAATCAATATGAGTTTAACAGCCGGAATTGTGGGCCTTCCAAACGTTGGAAAGTCTACTTTATTTAACGCAATTACAAAAAAACATATTCTAGCAGCCAACTATCCATTTGCTACAATAGAGCCAAATGTCGGAGTGGTAACAGTTCCTGATCATCGTTTAGATGTTTTAACAGATTTAGTACATCCAGCAAGAACGATTCCAACTACTTTTGAATTTACTGACATTGCTGGTCTTGTAAAAGGTGCTTCGACAGGGGAAGGGCTTGGGAATAAATTTTTAAGTCACATTCGTGAAGTCGATGCAATTGTAGAAGTAGTAAGATGTTTTGAAGATGGGAATATTACCCATGTCGAGGGAAAAATCGATCCTATACGTGATATTGAAATCATTCATGTAGAATTAATTTTAGCAGACTTAGAAGTGATTGATGCAAGACTTGGTCGCCTTGGTAAAAAAGCAGAAATGACGAAAGATAAAGCAACTTTATTAGAAGTGAATCTAATGAAAAAAATAAAAGAAAGCTTAGAAAAAAATATTCCAGCTCGTGCGTTAGAATATACAGAAGATGAGTTAAAATTATTAAAGTCATTTAATTTATTAACCATGAAACCAATCATATACGTTTCTAATGTCAAGGAAATGGAAATATTAGAAGAAAATGAATATGTGAAACAAGTAAAAGAATATGCAAAAAAAGAAAAGGCAGAAGTAATTGTTGTATGTGCAAAGATAGAAGAAGAGTTAAGTGAACTAGAAGAGGAAGATAAAAACTTGTTCCTACAAGATCTAGGGTTACAAGAAAGTGGACTTGATCAACTAATACGTGCAACATATTCTCTATTAGGACTTGCGACTTATTTTACAGAGGGAACAGATGAAGTTCGTGCATGGACTTTTAAAAAAGGAATGAAGGCACCTGAATGCGCTGGTATTATTCATACTGATTTCGAAAAAGGTTTTATTAAAGCAGAAGTTATGAGTTATGAGGATTTTGCTGAATTGAAATCAGAAAAAGCAGTTAGAGAAGCGGGTAAACTTCGTCTTGAAGGAAAAGACTATGTTATGCAAGATGGGGATATTTGTTTATTTCGTTTTAATGTATAATTATTATAGAAAATTCTATAATAATTTTTTATTTTTTAGCAAAAAAACTAAACATATACTTAAAAATGTCAATTATTTTTATGCTTATAATAGGAATGTAGGAAAAATTTGTTTACAATTTACATATTATTTGTTATAATCTTAAGCGAGTATGAATTTACTCCTTGCTTTTGAGTTATCAAAAGCCACTTAGACCACAAGGAGGTGTAAAAATGAGAGAATACGAAATCATGTTTATCGTAAGACCTACATTATCTGAAGAAGACACAAAAAAAGTGATTGAAAACTTCAAAAATGTTTTAACAAATCATGGAGCTACAATTACTGGTGAAACAGATATGGGGCAAAGAGAATTAGCTTACGAAATCAAAAAATGTAAAAGTGGATACTATTACGTATTAACTTTAAGTGCAAATGATGATGCAGCAATCAAAGAATTTGATCGTTTAGCTTTAATTAGCAATGATGTAATTCGTCATTTAATCACAAAAATTGAAAAATAAAGGAGATACGTTTTATGAATCGAGTATTATTAATCGGAAGATTAACAGCGAAACCAGAACTACGTTATACAGCTTCTAACTTACCATTTACACGCTTCTCTGTTGCGGTAAATCGTACATTTAGTAATCGTGATGGTGAAAGGGAAACTGATTTTATCAATGTCGTAGTATGGAGAAAACAAGCTGAAAATGTATGTAATTATTTAGATAAGGGAAGTTTAGTTTCTGTTGAAGGTAGACTTCAAACTAATAATTACGAAGATAAAGATGGAAATAAGAGATATTCTATGGAAGTAGTTGCTGATTCTGTACAATTTTTAGAGAGTAAAGGACAACGTAGTAATCGTGCTAATGAAGCAAGTCCATATGATTATCAACAACCATCAAATAATCAAACAGGAAGTTATACAAATGATGTAAATGTAGAAGATGATCCATTTGCTGATTTTGGTGATAGTGTATCTATTAGTGATGATTTCCTAGACTAAAGAAAGGATGCGTAATCATGGCTGAAGGATTTAGAAAAAGAAAGAAAATTTGCCAAATGTGTGCTGGTAAAGATGTAAATTATAAAGATGTAGACGTAATTAAGAAATATATTAAACCAAATGGTGCAATTACATCTACAAGAATGAATGGAAATTGTAAATTACATCAAAGACATATTGCAAATGAAATTAAAAAAGCTCGTTTTATGGCATTAATTCCATTTGTTAAATAACAACTATTATGTTGTTATTTTTTTTGCATAAAAAAACTACATTAATATGTAGTCTTTATTCACTTAATGTACAAATTGCTCCAGCAGCTTCTTCTTGGGCTTTTACCTCTTGAACTGTTTTACCAAGATAAGTTGTTTCTTGAGGAACACTTTCTATATGTCCATTTCCAAAGTATGTTTTGATTGTTAATTGATTGTTATCAAAGATAATATCATTTTGATTTTGACTTGCTAATTTTGCACTGTCATAACTTCCTTGATCTGCATATTTTTTAGTCACAATGTATTCGTAAGTAACTAAGTTATTGTTTTCGAATGTAGAAATAGATAAAACAGAACTTTGATAATTTTCGATTTGTGTTGGTGTTGTGGTACACGTCATTGTCTGCGTTTTAATCTCTTCTTCTATTTCTTCATCGTCATTTGTAGTATCTTGTAATTCATTCAATGCTTGTGTTTCTTTCTTTTGACGTTGTAATTCTTTGCGATATAAGTTGGTTACAAAAGTAAATGATAATATAATAATGGCAATTGCAACCAGTAAAATCAAAGCAAGATTTGAATCTCTTTTAGAATCTTCAATTTCTTCACTGATTTCTTTTCCTTGTAAACGTAATTCGTGTTCTTGTAATAATTGAACTTTCTTTTCTTGCCAATCAGGTGTTTTGATACCGATATAATCTTCGTATTTATCAAAATCTACTTCTTTAGATGGTTCTAATTGCGGAATTACTAATTTTGCTTCACGTTTTTTTCTAAATATACTTTTTTTCTTTGTGGTTGCTTTTTTAGTATCAGTTTTTCTTTTTGTATTTTTTTTCTTATCTGCCATTTTTACAACTTTTTTTGTGGGTTTTACCTCTTTTTTAGTTGTCGCAACTTTCTTTTTTTTATCCGCTTTTTTAACGCTTTTTGTATTTTTTTTCGCATCCGTTTTTTTCTTTGCTATTTCTTTATTTTTCTCACTCATATTTTCACCCCATATTTTCTCCATTATAACATATTTTTTCCGGAATGAAAATGACAATTATTTGATTTGACAGTTCAATGTTTTTTTTAGGTTGTGAAAAATTCACAATATGTCAAAATTTTGTAAAAAAATGAAAATTTTCTCTTGATTTTCATATAATTATCATGTATAATTTTGAATGTGTGGCATGCGTTGATGTGGGAGGTTGCTGATACACCAGGTTAAGTTGTAAATAAAAATAACCGGTTATCAGGTTTTCCTAACGGAGCAAGTCTATACTGGATATAGGCGAAAGGAGGATACAATATGTCTAAAACGAAAGTTCGTATCAAATTAAAAGCTTACGAACACAAGAGTTTAGATAACGCTTGTGCGAAAATTGTGGAAACAGTAAAAAGAACAGGTGGAGAAGTATGTGGACCAATTCCACTACCAACTGAAATTGAAAAAATCACTATCTTAAGAGCTGTTCACAAATATAAAGATTCACGTGAGCAATTTGAAAGAAGAACACACAAAAGACTTATTGATATCGTAAACCCAAGTAAGGAGACGATTGAGGCACTAACTCATTTAGATATCCCAAGTGGTGTAGATATTAAAATCAAATTATAATAGGAGGAAAGAAATATGGAAATGAAAGGAATCTTAGGTCGTAAGATTGGAATGACTCAAGTATTTACAAAATCTGGAAAATTGATTCCTGTAACTGTTATTTCTGTTGAACCAAATGTGGTAACACAAATTAAGACAAAAGAAAACGACGGTTATGAAGCAATTCAACTAGGTTTTGAAACAAAAAGAGAAAAACTAGCGACAAAAGCTTCTATTGGTCATACCAATAAAGCAAACACTACACCTAAGCGCTTCTTTAAAGAGATTCGTGGTGTAGATGTAAATAACTATTCTTTAGGTCAAGAAATTAAAGTTGATATTTTTGAACCAGGAGAAGTAGTAGATGTTACTGGAGTAACAAAAGGTCACGGATTCCAAGGCGTTATTAAACGTCATGGACAAAATCGTGGACCTATGGGACATGGATCTCATTATCATAGAAGACCAGGTTCAATGGGAACTATGAGACCAATGCGTGTTTTTAAAGGTAAAAACTTGCCAGGACATATGGGAGTTGAAACTGTTACAATTCAAAATTTAACAATTGTTGCAGTTGATACTGAAAACAATGTTATCTTAGTAAGTGGAAATGTACCAGGAGCTAAGAAATCACTTGTTACAATTAAGACTTCTGTAAAAAATCCAGGTAAAAAAGTAGAGATGGATGAACTTGTTTCATACGAAGAAAAACCTCTAGAAACACCAGTGGAAGAAACTACTGAAGAAGTAACAGAAGAAACTGTTACAGAAGAAAATTAGTAGGGAGGCAAATAGAGTATGAAAAAATTACCTGTATTAAATATAAAGGGTGAAAAAGTAAGCGATATTACATTAAATGAAAATGTATTTGGAATTACTCCAAACGATACAGTTTTATACGATGCAATTCGTTTAACAAGAAATGCCCAAAGACAAAGTACTGCAAGTACGAAAACACGTAGTGAAGTAAGCGGTGGAGGAAGAAAACCTTGGAGACAAAAAGGAACTGGTAATGCTCGTCAAGGAAGTATTCGTGCACCACATTGGGTTGGTGGTGGAGTTGTATTTGGTCCAACACCACAAAAGAATTACAAATTAAAAATGAATCGTAAGGAAAGAAGATTAGCTTTAAAATCAGCTTTATCTTACAAATATAAAGATAATGAATTAGTAATCGTTGATAATTTCAACCTTGCTGATGGAAAAACAAAAACAGCAAAAGAAGCATTAACAAACTTAAAAGTAAACAACGAAAAAACAATGATTGTTGTTGATGAATTAACAGATGAAGTTATTTTAGCAACTCGTAATTTAGATAATGTATTATTACTTGAAACTGATGAAGTAAATACATTAGATGTTGTTAGTGTAAATCGCATGGTAATTACAGAAAATGCTGTTAAAAAATTAGAGGAGGTGCTTGGTTAATGAGTAACTATAGAGATATTATTAAAGCACCAGTTGTTACAGAAAAAAGTGCTTATCTTGCACAAAATGAGAATAAATACACATTCCGTGTAGACCCTCGTGCAAACAAAACACAAATTAAACAAGCAATCGAAGCAATTTTTAATGTAAAAGTTGAAAGCGTAAATACAATCAACGTAAAACCTAGAAAAAAACGTATGGGACGTTACGTTGGTAAAACAAGAAGAGTAAAAAAAGCAATTGTGAAATTACAAGAAGGAAGTTCAATCGAACTAAACTAATCTAAAGGAGGGAAATTATGGCAATTAAGACATACAAAGCAATGACAAATGGTCAACGTGGTAAATCAACATTAACAAATGATGAAATCACTACAACAACTCCTGAAAAATCATTACTTGTAACTCTTAAGAAAAATGGTGGTCGTAATAACTCTGGTCGCATCACAGTAAGACATCGTGGTGGAGGAGCAAAAAGAAAATACCGTATCATTGATTTTAAAAGAGACAAAGATAATGTAGAAGGAACAGTTGCTTCTATTGAATACGATCCAAACAGATCATCTAATATTGCTTTGATTAAATATGTAGATGGAGAAAAGAGATATATTCTTGCTCCAAAAGGATTAAAAGTTGGAATGAAGATTGAAAGTGGTGAAAATGCTGATATTAAAGTTGGTAACACACTTCCAATTGGAAATATTCCAGAAGGAACATTAGTTCATAATATTGAGTTAAAACCTGGAAAAGGTGGTCAAATTGCTCGTTCTGCTGGAAACAGTGCTCAAATTTTAGGACGTGAAGGAAAATATACATTAATTCGTTTATCTAGTGGAGAAGTTCGTAAAGTATTAAATACTTGTCGTGCTACTGTTGGAGAAGTAGGAAACGAAGATCATGAATTAGTAAGCTTAGGAAAAGCTGGACGTAAGAGACATATGGGAATTCGTCCAACAGTTCGTGGTTCTGTTATGAACCCTAATGATCACCCACATGGTGGAGGAGAAGGACGTGCTCCTATTGGTAGAAAAGCACCAGTTACTCCTTGGGGTAAACCTGCACTTGGTTTAAAAACTCGTGGAACGAAAAAAGCTTCAAACAAGCTAATTGTTCGCCGTCGTAAAAAATAAGAGAAAGGATTGAGATATAATGGCTAGAAGTTTGAAAAAAGGACCATTTGTTGATGCATCTTTAATGAAAAAAGTAGAAGAAGTCAACAAGAGTGGTAAAAAAGAAGTCATTAAGACTTGGTCACGCCGTTCAACGATTTATCCAGAATTTGTAGGACTTACATTTGGAGTTCACAATGGAAAAGAACATATTCCTGTTTATGTAACTGAAGATATGGTAGGACATAAATTAGGAGAATTCGCACTTACTCGTAAATTCGGTGGACATGGTGCTGACAAGAAATAATAAGTAACTGGAAGGAGGACTAAAATGGAAGCGAAAGCACTTGCTTATGGTGTAAGACTTACACCTCGTAAAGCTCGTTTAGTTATAGATTTAATTCGTGGAAAAAGTGTTGTAGAAGCTGATCAGATTTTATCAAATATGAATCGTGATGCTTCTAGAGCAATTCATAAGGTTTTAACTTCCGCTGTTGCAAATGCGACAAATAATTTAAATTTAAATAAAGATAACTTATTTGTAAAAGAAGCTTTTGTAAACGAAGGAAAACCATTAAAAAGAATGCGTTGTGGATCACGTGGTCATGCAGATCCAATTAAGAAAAGAACAAGTCACATTACAATTGTTGTAAGTGAGAGAAACTAATAAAGGAGGTAAACTGATGGGTCAAAAAGTTAGTCCAATTGGTCTTAGAATTGGAATCAATAAAGACTGGGAATCTAGATGGTTTGCTGATAGAAAAGATACAGCTAGATTCTTAGAAAATGACGTAAAGATTCGTAAGTTTTTAGAAAAGAAATTAAAAGACGCAGCAGTTTCAAGTATTCTTATCGAGAGAACCGCTAAGAAAACCGATGTTATTATCAACACTGCAAAACCAGGTGTTGTAATCGGTCACGGTGGAGATGAAATTGAAAAAATCAGAAAAGAACTTTCTAAATTAGTAAATGAAGATGTACAAATTTCTATTATGGAAGTAAAAAATCCTGATTTAGATGCTGCTTTGGTTGCAGAAAATATTGCACACCAAATCGAAAATCGTGTATCATTTAGAATTGCACAGAAAAAAGCAATTAGAAATACTATGAAGGCAGGAGCAAAAGGAATTAAAACTTCAGTATCTGGTCGTTTAGGTGGCGTAGATATGGCTCGTACTGAAGGATATACTGAAGGTATGATTCCACTTCATACTTTAAGAGCTGATGTTGATTACGCTATTAAAGAAGCTAATACAACATATGGAAAAATTGGTGTTAAAGTATGGATCTACAAAGGAGAAATCCTTCCTTCCAAGAAAAATAAGGGAGGTAATGAAAATGGCAGTCATTCCAAAAAGAACTAAATATCGTAGACCTCACCGTTTAAGATATGATGGTGTAGCAAAAGGAAATACAGAACTACACTTTGGTGAATATGGTTTAATGGCACTTGATGGTGCATGGGTTAGTCAACAACAAATTGAAGCAGCCCGTGTTGCTATGACACGTTTTATGAAACGTGGTGGTAAAGTATGGATTAATATTTTCCCACACTTATCATTAACGAAAAAACCTCTTGAAACTCGTCAAGGTAAAGGTAAAGGAGACCCAGAAGTATGGGTAGCCGTTGTTAAAAAAGGTAAAATTATGTTCGAAGTTGGAGGAGTTGATGAAGCAACTGCACGTGAAGCTTTAAGACTTGCAATGCATAAACTTCCAATGAGATGTAAATTTGTTAAAAAAGAAAGTGGTGAGAAGTAATGACAAATAGTGAAATTAGACAATTATCAAATGAAGAAATCATGAAGAAAATTGACGAATGTAAAGAAGAACTATTTAACTTACGTTTTAATGCTGCCACTGGAAATCTTGAAAAACCTTCAAGAATTAAAGAACTTAGAAAGCTTGTTGCACGTATGAAAACAATTTTACGTGAACGTGAGCTAGAAAAGAACTAGGAGGGCATTATGGAAAAGAAAACTCATGAATTAGTGGGAAAAGTTGTAAGTAATAAAGCTGATAAAACAATTACAGTATTAGTTGAAACTTACAAGGTAAACCCAATTTATAAAAAACGTGCAAAATACTCAAAAAAATATACTGCCCACGATGAAAAGAATGTTGCAAATGTTGGAGATATCGTTCGTATTGTAGAAACTCGTCCAATCTCTAAAAACAAACATTTCCGTTTAGTCGAAGTAGTAGAAAAAGCAATCGTTTTATAATTGCTGCTCGAAAAGGAGGATAAAAACATGGTACAACAAGAAACTCGTTTAAAAGTAGCTGATAACTCTGGAGCACGTGAAGTATCAATTATTCGTGTGCTTGGGGGAAGTAAAGTAAAAACGGGAAATATTGGTGATATCGTTGTCGCAACTGTTAAAAAAGCAACTCCAAACGGAACTGTTGCAAAAGGAAAAGTTGTGAAAGCGGTAATCGTTAGAAGTAAATCTGGTTTAAGACGTGAAGATGGATCATACATCAAATTTGACGATAATGCATGCGTTATTATTAAAGATGATGGAACTCCAGTTGGAACTCGTGTATTTGGACCAGTAGCACGTGAATTACGTGACAAAAATTTTATGAAGATTGTTTCACTTGCAAAAGAAGTGTTATAGTCTCATAATAAGGAGGATGAACATGAACTTAAAGTCTGGAGATAAAGTAGTTGTTATTGCCGGAAAAGATAAGGGAAAAGAAGGAATCATCACAAAAGTACTTAGAAGTGAAAACCGTGTTGTTGTAGAGGGTGTAAATGTTGTTAAAAAACATGTAAAACCATCTGGACAAGGGGCTGGAAGCATTGTTGAAATGAATGCTCCAATTCATGCTTCAAATGTTATGATTTTAGACCCTAAGACAAAGAAAAGAACTAGAATCGGACATACAACTGATAAAAAAGGAAAAAAAGTTAGATGTACTAAAAAATCTAATTCAAATCTTGACTAATTGGAAGGAGGGTAAATTATGAACCGCCTAAAAGAAAAGTATAATAAGGAAATCGTACCTAGCTTAAGAGAAAAATATAATTACAAGAGTATTATGGAAGTTCCAGCTCTTGATAAAATTGTTGTGAATATGGGTGTTGGAGACGCAACAACAAATTCTAAGTTATTAGATGCTGCAGTTTCCGATCTTGCTCAAATTACTGGACAAAAACCTGTTGTAACAAAAGCAAAAAAAGCAATTGCAGGATTTAAAGTAAGAGAAGGTCAACCTATTGGATGTAAAGTAACATTACGTGGAGAAAATATGTATAACTTCTTAGATAAATTAATTAGTATTACATTACCTCGTGTACGTGACTTTAGAGGAGTTTCACATCGTTCATTTGATGGAAGAGGAAACTATACATTAGGATTAACTGAACAACTAATTTTCTCAGAAATAGATTATGATAACGTTGTTAAAGTACGTGGTATGGACATTGTTTTCGTTACTACAGCAAAAACAAACGACGAAGCGTATGACTTATTAAAAGGTTTCGGAATGCCTTTTAAGAACTAATAAATGAATTAGGAGGAATATTATGGCTAAAACTAGTATGAAAGTAAAAGCAAGTCGACCACAGAAATTTAAAGTACGTGAATATACACGTTGTTCAAGATGTGGAAGACCTCATGCAGTTCTTAAGAAATATGGAATTTGCCGTATTTGTTTCAGAGAACTAGCTTATAAAGGACAAATACCAGGAATGAAAAAATCAAGCTGGTAGTAAGAAGGGAGGATAATTATGGTAACAGATCCAATCGCAGATATGCTTACAAGAATTCGTAATGCAAACCAAATGCGATACACAGAAGTTGAAGTACCCGCTTCAAAAATGAAATTAGAAATCGCAAGAATCTTAAAAGAAGAAGGATTCATTAGTGATTACACAACAAAAAAAGGAAAAGTACAAGATGTTATTGTTCTTACATTAAAATATGGAAATAAAAAAGAACGTGTTATTACAGGATTAAAAAGAATTTCAAAGCCAGGATTACGTGTATATGCTAAGGCACAAGATGTACCACGTGTATTAAACGGTCTTGGAATCGCAATTATTTCTACGTCAAAAGGAATTATGACAGATAAACACGCACGTGAAAATTCTCTTGGTGGAGAAGTACTTGCATACATTTGGTAGAAAGGAAGATAATATGAGTCGAATTGGAAACAGAATTTTATCGATTCCTGAAGGAGTTACTGTAGAAGTAGATGGTAATATTGTTCGTGTAACTGGTCCTAAAGGTAATCTTTCTACTGAAGTAAATAGAAATATTACTGTAAAAGTGGATGGAGATAAATTATCAGTAGAAAGAAAAAATGATAATTTTAAAGCATACCATGGAACAGCAAATGCAAATATTGCAAATATGATTACTGGAGTAACAAAAGGTTTCGAAAAGAAATTAGAAGCAGTTGGTGTAGGATACCGTTTTCAAGTAAAGGGAAATACACTAGTTGTTAGTGCTGGATACTCACATCCAGTAGAAATGGAAATTCCAGCTGGTATTCAATTAGAATCACCAAGCAATACTGAATTGTTTGTAAGAGGAATCGACAGACAATTAGTTGGAAATTTTGCTGCTAATGTCCGTGACATTAGAAGACCAGAACCTTACAAAGGAAAGGGAATCCGTTATGCGGATGAACATGTACGTCGTAAGGAAGGTAAAAAAGCAGCATAGTTAAATATTAGCAAAGGAGCGTTTACTATGATAAAGAAAGAATCTCGTAATGAAATGAGAAAAGCTAGACACGCTCGTGTAAGAGAAAAAGTTGTTGGAACAAAAGAATGTCCAAGACTTAATGTGTTTAGATCAAATAAAAATATTTTTGCGCAAATCATAGATGATGAAACAAATGCTACACTTGTGAGTGCTTCTTCTATTGATAAAGAATTAAAATTAGAAAACGGAAGCAACATCGATGCTGCTAAAAAAGTAGGAGAATTAATCGCTAAGAGAGCATTAAAAGCAAAAATTAAAAATGTTAAATTTGATAGAGGTGGATACCTATATCATGGACGTGTAAAAGCTTTAGCTGAAGCTGCACGTGAAAATGGATTAGAATTCTAATATAAGGAGGGTTAGTTATGGATAATAAGGATATGAACCAAAACCCAGTTCAAAAAGAACAAAAATCTTTTGACAAAAATAACAAGAAGAATTCATCAAGACCACAACGTAGAAGAAGAGAAAGACAACCAAAGTTATATGATGAAGAAGTTATTACAATTACTCGTGTAACAAAAGTTACAAAGGGTGGACGTCATTTCCGTTTCTCAGCTGTTGTAGCAGTTGGAGATAGAAAAGGTAAAGTAGGAATTGGTTCTGGAAAAGCAAACGAAGTTCCAGATGCAATTAAAAAAGCTGTGCAAGCTGCTACAAAAAATATCGTTCGTGTATCTATCGTTGATGATACAATTCCACATGAAGCTATTGGAAGAAGAGGAGCTAGTAAAGTTATGTTAAAGCCTGCTAGTAAAGGTACAGGAGTAAAAGCTGGAGGACCAGTTCGTAGTGTACTTGAACTTGCTGGTGTCAAGAACATTCTTTCAAAATCACTAGGTTCTAATACAAAAGTAAATATGGCTTACGCTACATTAGAAGCATTAAAATCACAAAGAACAATTGAAAAAGTTGCAGCATTACGTGGAAAGAAAGTAGAGGAAATTAGATAATGAAACTACATGAATTAAAACCAGGTGTTGGAGCTACAACTACGAAAAAGCGCGTTGGACGTGGTGTTGGTAGTGGTCTTGGAAAAACTTCAGGACGCGGACAAAAAGGTCAAAACGCAAGAAGTGGTGGAGGAGTTCCAGGATGGTTCGAAGGTGGACAATTCCCACTATATAGAAAACTTCCAAAAAGAGGTTTCACAAATGCAAAATTCAAAAAAGAATATGCAACTATCAATTTAAGTGATTTAAATAAATTTGATGACGGTGTAGAAGTAACTCCAGAACTTTTAAAAGAAATGGGACTTGTGAAAAAACAATTATGTGGAATTAAAGTTTTAGGAAACGGTGTTTTAGAAAAGAAATTAGTTGTAAAAGCTAGTAAATTTTCAAAAACAGCAAAAGAACAAATAGAAAAATTAGGTGGAAAAGCTGAGGTGATCTAGTATGTTTGCGACTATGAAGCAAATATTTAAGCCTGAAAATAAGGACTTAAGAAAAAGAATCTACTTCACTTTATTCTGCTTATTCATTTTTAAGCTAGGAACAACAATTATTGTTCCTGGAGTTGATTCAAAATTATTGGGATCTAATTTAGGATTTTTAGAGTTAATTAATGCAATGGGTGGAGGTGCGTTAGAGAAATTCTCTGTTTTCGCACTTGGTGTTATGCCATATATTACGGCATCTATCATCATTCAGTTACTACAGATGGATATTGTTCCATACCTTACTGAACTTTCAAAACAAGGTCAAGTAGGTAGAAACAAGATTAATCAGATTACACGTGTAACTGGTATTATTCTTGCATTTATTCAAGGATATTTATTCTCATTTGCATTTATTCAAAATGGAACTTCATTACAATACATGGAATTCGCATTGATTTTAACAGCAGGTACTGCATTCTTACTTTGGATTGGAGATCAGATCACAAAGAAAGGAGTAGGAAATGGTACCTCATTAATCATTATGGCCGGTATTATTGCTACTATGCCAAGTATGTTTGTCGATGCTTATAACGGATTTGTAACGGGAGGAGATTTACAACAAACATTATTTGGAATTACTAAATTCATCTTGTTTGTTGTTATGTATCTTGCGATTGTTATTGCAGTTGTTTTTGAACAATCTGCAGAACGTCGTATTCCAATTCAATATGCTAACCAATCTGGAGCAGGAATTGGTGGAAATAAAAGTTATATTCCATTTAAATTAAACTCTGCTTCTGTTATCCCAGTCATTTTCGCATCTGCAATTATTTCTGTTCCAGGATTAATTGCTCAACTCATTAAAAATGAATCAATGACATTATTTGTACAAAAATGGTTATCTTTTCAGACAGGAACAGGTTTTGTATTATACATTGTATTAATTATCGCATTTACTTATTTTTATACATATTTACAATTAAAACCAAAAGAACTTGCTGAAAATTTACAAAAAAATGGTGGATATATTCCAGGAGTACATCCAGGTGATGATACTGTAAAATATATTTCAAAAACATTAAACCGTATTACGTTAGTTGGAGCAATCTGTCTTGCTGTAATTGCTGGACTTCCAATTGTATTCGGAATGTTTTCTAATTTACCTACCAGTGTATCAATTGGTGGTACAGGACTTCTAATTGTTGTTGGGGTTGCACTTGAAACTTACAGACAAGTAGAAAGTAAATTAATTAGTAGAAATTATACAAGTTCAAGAGGAAGAAGACGAAGAAGATGAAAAGTATTATTTTCATAGCCCCTCCTGCTGCAGGAAAGGGAACACAATCAAAATTAATTGAAGAAAAATATCATTTGCCTCATATCTCTACAGGAGATCTACTTAGAGCTGCTACAAAAGGAGATAGCGAATTAGATATCAAAATCAAGAAATTGATGGAATCTGGTTCTTTGATTTCAGACGATATTGTATTAAAATTGTTGCAAAATCGTTTGAATCAAGAGGATTGTAGAAATGGATATATCTTGGATGGATTTCCTCGCAATGTTTCACAAGCAGCAGCTTATGAACAAATGCTTGATGAGATGCATCTTGAACATGGAATTGTGATTTATTTGGATGTTCCAAAAGAACTTTGTAAAAACCGTATATTGGGTCGTAAATCATGTCCAAAATGTGGAGCAATTTACAATGACCTAATCGCTGGTATGGAATCAAAAGTAGAAAATATATGTGATAAATGTGGCTCAGAATTAACTGTTCGTAGCGATGATAATGAACAGACATTCGAAGCTCGTTATCAAGCATATCTAGATAATACCCTTCCACTTTTAGATTACTATAAAAATCATGGTAATTTATACCATGTTGATAGTACAAAATCTACAAGTGAAGTATTTAATCATATTGTAGAGGTACTAGAAAGAGGCGTTTCTCATGATTAGTATTAAATCAGATAGGGAAATTGAACTTTTAAGAATTGCTGGTAAAATTGTCGGTGATACTCATAAATATATTAAACCATATATAAAACCGGGTATCACCACAATGGAACTAGATCAACTTGCAGAAGCATATATAAGAAAATGTGGAGCTACTCCATCATTTAAAGGATTATATGGATTTCCAAATGCTTGTTGTATTTCAGTGAATGAAGAAGTAGTACATGGAATTCCATCAAATCGTAAATTAAAAGAAGGAGATATCGTATCCATTGATATTGGAGCTTGCTATAAAGGATATCATGGAGATTCCGCTTGGAGTTATCCAGTGGGAAAGGTAAGTCATGAAAATGAAGAACTTCTAAAACATACGGAAGAAGCTTTGTTTGAAGGTTTATCTGCTATTCATGATGGGGCAAGAGTTGGCGATATCGGATATATGGTAAGTAAGTGTGCAAATAAATATCATCTAGGAGTTGTAAAAGAACTTGTGGGACACGGTGTTGGAAGTGAAGTACATGAAATGCCAGATGTACCAAATTATGGAAAACCAAATACAGGGCCACTTCTAAAGAAAGGAATGGTCATTGCAGTAGAACCAATGTTAAATAGAGGTACTGCTGATATCTATGAATTAGATGATGATTGGACAATTGTAACTGCTGATTTAAAACCATCTGCTCACTTTGAACATACTGTTCTAGTAACAGAAGATGGTTATGAAATTTTAACGAAGAGGTGAGAAAATGGCAAAAGAAGATGTAATTGAATTAGAAGGGAAAGTTGTTGAAACTTTACCAAATGCTAATTTTAAAGTAGAACTTGAAAACGGACACACGATTATAGCCGGCGTTTCTGGTAAAATCCGAATGCACTATATTCGCATTTTACCAGGTGATAGAGTGACCGTAGAAGTTTCAACGTATGACTTAACACGCGGGCGTATAACCTATAGAAAATAATAGGAGGGATTTATATGAAGGTAAGACCATCGGTAAAACCAATTTGCGACAAATGTCGTGTAATCAAACGTAAAGGTAGGGTTATGGTAATTTGTGAAAACCCTAAACACAAACAAAGACAAGGTTAAAAATAGGAGGTGTTTTAATGGCACGTATTAAAGGTATTGATTTGCCAAATAACAAGAGAATTGAAATCGCATTAACTTACATCTATGGTATTGGAAGAAGTCTTGCTACTAGAATTTGTAATGATGCAAACGTAAATGTAAACACAAAAGCAAAAGACTTAACTCAAGAAGAGTTAGTTCGTATTCGTGATGAAGTAAACAAATACACAACTGAAGGAGATTTACGTCGTGAAATCAACATGAATATTAAAACAAAAATGGAAATTAATTCTTACCAAGGTACTCGTCATAAAAAAGGTTTACCTGTAAGAGGTCAAAGAACTAACCGTAATGCTAGAACTCGTAAAGGTAGAGGAAAAGTTGTAGCAAATAAAAAGAAATAATAAACGTTAAAGGAGGTTATGAAAATGGCTTATAAACCAAGAAAACGTAAAGTGAAGAAGAATGTACCTGAAGGTAAGGCTTATATTCATTCTACATTTAATAACACAATTGTAACAATTAGTGATAAAGATGGAAATGCAATTAGTTGGGCTTCAGCTGGTACTTTAGGATTTAAAGGAAGTAAAAAATCAACTCCATTTGCTGCAGGTCAAGCAGCAGAAGCAGCAGGAAAAGCAGCTGCAGGTATGGGTATGAAAAAAGTTGAAGTTTTTGTAAAAGGAATTGGTTCTGGACGTGAAACTGCTGTTCGTTCATTACAAACTGCTGGACTTGAGATTACTGCAATCACTGACGTTACACCTATACCACATAATGGATGCCGTCCACCAAAACGTCCACGTGGATAATAAGAAAAGGAGTGTGGAATAGTGTTAAATTTTGAAAAACCTATTTATAAAATAACAGATTATGTAGAAAATAATAATTATGGAAAATTCGAATTAGAACCTCTTGAAAGAGGATTCGGAACAACAATCGGAAATGCACTTAGAAGAGTTATGCTATCAAGTATGCCAGGAAGTGCAATCGTAGCCGTAAAAATTGATGGAGTTGCACATGAATTCCAGACAATTGAAGGTATTGTAGAAGATGTTACAACCATTATTTTGAACTTAAAAAATATTGTTGTAAAAAATCATTCTGATGAAGATAAAACAATGCATTTATATGTAGATACTGAAAAAACGGTAACTGCTGCTGATATTGAAACAGATGCTGATGTTGAAATTATCAATAAAGATCAAGTGATTGCAACTGTTTCAAAAGGTGGTAAATTAGATATGGAATTTATCGTAAGTAATGGTCGTGGATATGTTCCATCTAATGAAAATAAAAAATTATTAGAAAATAAAAAAATTGGATTTATTCCAATTGATGCATTGTATTCTCCAATTGAGAGAATTAGTTATGATGTTACAAATGCTCGTGTTGGACAAGATGCAAGTTATGATAAATTAACTATGAATGTTCAAACAAATGGTTCTCTTCGTCCAGAAGAAGTAATGGCCTTAGGAGCAAAAATCTTAATTGAACACTTAAATATTATTACAAATTTAAGTGAAATTGCTGATACAACAGGTATTATGAATGCAAAACAAGAAGATAGTAAAATGAAGAAATTAGAAACATCCATTGATGACTTAGACTTCTCTGTTCGTGCATATAATTGCTTAAAAAGAGCAGGAATTAATACTCTTGGAGATTTAACAGAAAAATCAGAAATGGAAATGATGAAAATTCGTAATTTAGGTAAAAAATCTTTAAAAGAAGTAATTGATAAAATTAAAGATATGGGACTTAAATTCCGTGATGAAGACTAGTTAGGAGGGAATATAATGGCTTATAGAAAATTAGGACGTACAAACAAACATAGAAGAAGTATGCTTGCTAACCTAACAAAAGATGTCATCATGAATGGAAGAATTCAAACAACAGAAACAAGAGCAAAAGAAGTTCGTAAGTTTGTTGATAAGATGATTTCATACGGAAAAGATGGATCTTTAGTAGCAAGAAGAAAAGCATTAGCTTTCTTACATAACGATAAAGTTGCTGTTAAGAAAGTATTTGATGAATTAGCACCTCGTTATGCAACTCGTAATGGAGGGTATACTAGAATCTTAAAATTAGATGAAAGAAAAGGTGACGATGCACTTATGGTCATCTTAGAATTAGTAGAAGAAGCATAATTGCTTCTTTTTTTTGTGAAAAGACTTGTAAAATTTATCTTGTTATAGTATCATGTTGACCGTTGGGAGGTATTCATGTGACTGACGTAGAACAAACTTTGATCTCAAAAATACCAGCAGTGATTCAAACAAACTTAAGAATTTTTAATTTATTATGTACGGAAATTCATAACTTCTTTTTTGCTCCAGGAGATATAAAAATGGAATGTACTAACAATACTTATATACTTCAAAAAGATAATTTAGCAAACCGACAACCATATCATAATAATAGTTTTTACTATCTGAAGTTCAATGTAGTTAATCAAGAGCAGTGTCAATTATATTATGGAGTAACTAAGAAAATTATGGATGAAGACAATCAAAGACATTCGGTTTTAAATACGAAAATGATTCAATGTTATTGTAATCAAGACCAAAAATTACACGTTGAAATGCAGAGACAAACATTTCATGATGATGAAACAAAGACATATCCAGGTTTTTTATTTAGATATATAGAAGCAGAAAAAGATAATTTAGAATTTTATGAAAATGGAAAATGTATGAAAAAAGAAATATACAACGGATATGCCACACGTTCTCTTCCTTTTTTACATCAATCTTTAGAAAGTAGTATTGTCTGCGATGATGATTTTAATATTCATATTGATTGTCCAAATTATGAATTTGTAAATGTCATCGATAATAAAGTATATATTAGAAAACTGTATGATCAATTAGAAGGTGAAAAACTTTTTACCACAACGAAAGAAAATGTAGATGAAAATTTAAATATTTTAAATGAGAATATTTTAGTTCCAATAGATGTTGATATATGGGATGAAGTGATGAATGGAGTTATGAAAAAGTCATAACTCTTTTTTTAAATTAATTTTTTATTTCAAGAACATTCGTTTTTGTTGTATACTATTATTAGTAGGTGAAGATATGAAAAAGGGATGGGTTATTGTATTATTATGTATTTGTCTTTTGTTTCCACTATCAGTAAAGGCAGACTCTAATATTAATTACAAACATATTTCATTGCAAATAAAGATTACGAAAGACAGTAGAGCATATGTTGTAGAAACAGGAGAAGTTAGTGGACAGGGAGAAAGTGTTGTTGTTAGAAGATTACCATTTTATTTTATAACACAGTCTGGTGATAAGAGACTTGCTAAAATTAGTGACGTTGAGGGAAGTGCACTTTCTTTCCGTTATTCTAATTTTGGCGATGCAATGTATTTACAAGCAAAAATAAATGATAAAAAGCAAACCTATACGCTATCTTATGTTTACGGTTTTTCTAGTATTGAAGGAGTAGGAAATACTGTATATATTCCATTATTGCAAAAAGAAGATTATGCAAATATTGAGTTATTATCTTTTGATATTAAATTTGAAGATTTAAAAACTTTAGATCAATTTCAATGGTTGTTTGATCAAGAGTCGATTGCTGATAATATGATAGACTATCATGTTTCTGGTGGTCATATTACGGGAAGTATTTCTACGTTTAAAAATCAATCTGATTTATCTTTTGTCGCAGAAATTCCTAATCATTATTTTTATCAAGATCATAATAATTATCATACTAATGCACTTTTATTCTTCTTATTTACTGGATTTATGTTAATTATAGCCTTTATTCTCTATCTAATGGCTAAGAGAAAGGTAAAACGTCCTCCTTATGTAAAAACCCCTCCAGGAGATTTAACACCGGCAGAAATAGGTCTTATTTATAAAGGAGAGGCAGGAGATAAAGAAATAACTTCTTATATTGTTTCATTTGCTATCAGAGGATTTCTAAAAATAGAAGAAATTACTAAAAAAGATCATAGCAAAGTATTTCAATTACGAAAACTAAAAAATATGGTAAGTGATGACGATGTTGAGTTATATGTTTTCGAACAATTATTTTCTAAATCAGACCATGTTATGATTGATTCCTTAAAAGGAAAATTTTATGCGAAATTAGCATATGCTAAAAAGCAATTAAACAATCGTTCTTTAGAAGATAGAGTATATGATAAGAAATCTTACTTTCTTCTTTATTTAATTTATGGTTTAACTTTATTTGCGTTTTTATCTTTAGAACTTTGTTTTTGCTTTAGTGTAATAGGAATTTTATCTGATTCCATTATCTGTGTTTTATTTACACTTTTCGCAATCATTTGCCTATTATTTACTATCAAACATTCTGTCCCATATTTAAAACAGATTGCTTATATACTAGTATTTATACCTCTTACTATTATGGTATTATATTCTTTTACTGACTTACGATATAATTGGTTTTATGTAGTATGTATTATTATGATGTTAGTCATGTTATTCCTTGGAAAAGAAATTCAAAAAAGATTTCAAGAACATTCTTATATTGTCCGTAAAATTGAAGGATTCCGTAGATATTTAAAAGAGTCTCAAGCTAAAACAAGTGAACAATTTTATGGATATTTACCATACGCTTACGTATTAGGTGTTTCAAAACAGTGGATTCGTCATAATCAAGATAATCAAATCGTTTTACCTACATGGATTAATCATGAGATTGAATTATCATCGTTTGCTAAACTATTTGAATATTATATGGAAGTTATTAATACAGTATTATCTATGATTCCTGAGAATAAAATGCCAAAATATCAACACCGTAAACCATCACAGCAAAATCAAAAGAAAAAAAACTTTGAAGAAGAAACTAAAATTGCAGATGCTACATCTAAAATACAAAAAGAAAAAAGAGATCGTGAAAAAGGCAAATAGCCTTTTTTTCGTTGAATATCCTAAGAAAATATTATATAATGAGTATGGTGATACTATGTTAGCATTAATAACTGGTGCCAGTTCTGGCATTGGAAGAGATATGGCTCGTGTCTTAAGTGAAATGGGCTATGATTTGATTTTAGTTGCAAGAAGAAAAACCAAATTACAAGCTTTAAAAAAAGAATTAAATACCAATGTAGAATGTATTGTTATGGATATATCTACGACATTTAATTGTATGGAATTATATCAAGAAGTAAAAGATAAAGATATTGATATTGTAATTAACAACGCAGGTTTTGGATTATTTGGAGAATTTAGTGATACAAACTTAGATAAAGAATTAGATATGATTGATTTAAATATTAAATCTGTTCATACATTAACAAAATTATTTTTAAAAGATTTTAAAAAGAAGGATAAAGGTTATATTTTAAATGTTGCTTCATCGGCAGCTTTCTTACCGGGACCTCTTATGGCAACTTATTATGCAACGAAAGCATATGTATTTAGATTTACAGAGGCCATCCATGAAGAACTAAGAAAAGGTAAAAGTCATGTTTATATTGGTGCTTTATGTCCTGGACCGGTGAATACCGAATTTAATAAAGTTGCAAAAGTATCTTTTGCACTCAATGGATTAGAAAGTAGAGAAGTTGCTGAGTATGCAATTAAAAAGATGCTCCATAAAAAGATGATTATTATTCCAGGAATAACAATGAAAGTAAGTAAATTTTTAACGCGTTTTGCTTCTGATCAGTTGTTATTAAAAGTCGCATATCGCATACAAAGTAAGAAAAGAGATTAAGTCTCTTTTTTCTTTTGGTTGTCAAGAAGATAAAACTATATTATAATAATAACTTATAAGTGGTGAGATATATGGATATTATTAAGTTGGAGAATATAACATTTCATTATGGAGATCAAACAATTCTAAAAAAATTAAATTTAACAATTCCAAAAGGAACTTTCTTAACAGTATTAGGTCCAAGCGGAAGTGGAAAGACAACGTTATTACAATTATTATTAGGAATGAAACATCCCCAAGAAGGAAAGATATTCGTAGAAAATGATTTGTTAGATACACAACATATGAAAGAAATACGCAGTATGATTGGCTTTGTATGTGACTTATCTAGTCAGTATTTTACAGCTAATACCGTGGCTTCAGAACTTGCTTTTGTATTAGAAAATTTGTGTTATCCAAAACAAGAAATGAAAGAAAGAATTACTGAAATGGCTATATTATTTGGCATTGATGATTTATTAGAAGCATCACCACAAGCTTTAAATTGTTCAGAAAAGCAAATAGTTGCCTTTGCTTCAGCTCTTGTCCACCATCCTAAAATCTTATTATTGGATGAAGCATTTGATGGTATGAACCCATATGATATAGAAAAAGTATTCCGTATTTTAAAAAAAATAAATCGCGAACAAGATGTAACAATTATATGTGCTACCTCTCATGTTGAATATAGTCTATATGGAAAAGAAATAGTTGTTTTAAAAAATGGAAAAGTATTTCTCGATGGAAAAAAACAAGATGTTATACAAGAAGAAAAGAAATTAAAACAAGCTTCTCTAGAACTCCCTTTTATGGCTGACTTATCTCATAAATTATCTTATTACGGACTTGTTGATAAGCCAATATATAATATGATTAGGATGGTGAAACATCTATGGAAATAAAATGCAAAAATATTACTTATCAAGATCCATTATTTGACTATCACGATTCTATATTAGATATCACATATATTTTCCAAAATGATCATATTTATGGGATTGTTGGTCCAAGTGGAAGTGGGAAAACAACTTTATTAGAACTTCTTTCAAAAGAAAAAATACCAAGTAGTGGGACTATCCAAATAGGAACAGGTAAACAAGTATCACCATCTAGAAATATTGGTTACTTACATCAAAATTTAGAACATCAATTTATCGGTTTAACTGTAGAAGAAGAATTAGACTATTTATTAGAATCGTTTTCTTATCGTCTGAAAGAAAAAAATAAGAGAATGAAAGAAGTATTAATCATGGTGGGTTTAAATGATAGTTATTTAAACAGAAAAATTGAAACATTAAGCCATGGAGAAAAAAGAAAGATAGGACTTGCCAGCATTCTTGTTTATAACCCTAAAATTCTGTTATTAGACGAACCAACATTAGGGTTATCGCCAAAAGATAAAAAGGAACTCATTCGTCTATTTAAACGATTAAAAAATAAGTATCATAAATTGATTATTATCGCTGGTCATGATGTTGAATTTATGCATGCGGTTTGTGATCATATTTGTGTACTTTATCAAGGTACAATCTTTTTAGAGGGGGATAAATATGATGTTTTTGCAAAAGAAGAACAATTAAAAAAGATTCGTATAAGAGTTCCTCAAATGATATCTTTTTCTAATTTAGTTTATAAACGAACAAAAATACGTTTGGGATATCGAGATGATATCAATGATTTAATAAAGGATGTGTATCGTTATGTTAAATGATGTATTATTAGACTTATATGATTCTCATTCTTTTTTAAATCGTCGTCATGCAATATCTAAAGTAATTGCCATGATTATTTTATTTATATCTTTGTTTTTCGTAAGAAGTTATATTTCCTTACTCTTTTATTTATTAGTGCTTATCTTTTTAATTTTTTTATCTAATATTCCTATTTCATTGTATTTACGCTTATTATGGCAAGGAAAATGGTTTTACATTGTTTTATATGGAATTTACCTATTATGTGGCATAAACCCATTAAATAGTGTTATAATGGTTTTAAGAATTGTATTTTTTGTAGTACTAATATTTTTATTTGTATTTACAACTTCCCATCGGGAACTTATGTATGGATTAGAATGGATATTAAAACCGCTGTCATTTATTTATGTTGATACGAAATCAATTGCTTTTTCTATTTTATTAGGCTTGCAATTTATTCCTATGTATTTAGATGAATTATATCACATAAAACAATTGATGAAATTAAGAAAGAGTAATAAACAAATTTCTTTTCAATTCCATTTGCGACAAATAAGAATATTATTAAAAAATGCTTTTTATAAAACTATTTCTAAAATGGAACAGTTATCTCATATGATGGAAATAAGATTATATTCTACAAAAGCGCATAAAACATATTATCAGAAAATGCGATTTACATGTTATGATGGATTATTTATTTTATCTATTTTAAGTGTACTTATATTATTAGTATTAAAGGAGACGATATTGTGAGATATTTAATGACTTTTTCCTATGATGGAACAAATTATAAAGGGTATCAAAAACAACCTAGAGGAAAAACAATACAAGGTGAAGTTGAAAAAGTACTTGGAAAAGTAAATGGAGAAAAAAAGATTGATATTCATGCGAGTGGAAGAACAGATGCTCATGTCCATGCTTTAGCTCAAAAAGCACATTTTGATCTTCCAGAAAAAATTGATTGCGATAAATTAAAACATTCAATGAATTCTTTATTACCAGGAGATATTTACGTGAAAGAAATCGTTCCGGTATCAGACACTTTTCATGCTAGATATCATGTTAAAGCAAAAGAATATATTTATCGTATAAATTTAGGTGAATATGATCCAATTGAAAGAAATTATGTATTCCAGTACAACAAACGATTAGATGTTGTGGAGATGGAAAGAGCATTAAAATATCTAGAAGGTGAACATGATTTTAAATCTTTTACTAAAGCTGATGATGAACACGAAGATTATGTCCGTCGTATTGTTCAAACAAGTATTGTAAGAGATTCTAAAAATGTGAATAAAATTACAATTAGTTTTCTTGGAACTGGTTTTTTAAGATATATGGTTCGCAATATTGTTGGAACCTTAATTGAAATTGGAGAGGGAAAAAAGAAAAGCGAAGATATTATAGAAATATTAGATGCAAAAGATAGAAGAAAAGCTGGATTTACCGCAAATCCAGAGGGTTTATATTTAAAAGATGTTTTTTATTAAACTTGGTATATTCCAAGTTTTTTAATTATTATGATAAAATTGCTAATTTTGTTCTATTTTATTATAAAAAACATATATTTTTATTGACATTTCAAGCTTTCTTTAGTACAATTTTAATTGGTACATTTTATATCCCATTCATGAGCCGTGGGACAGCTTATGAGACAAAAAAATTTGGAAAGGGAAAAGATAATTATGAAAAATACTTACATGCAAAAAAAAGAAGAAGTATCTCGTAATTGGTATGTAATTGATGCAACAGATATGACTTTAGGTCGTTTAGCTGCTAAAGTTGCTACTATTTTACGTGGTAAACACAAACCAACTTTTACACCACATGTTGATTGTGGAGATTATGTAATTGTTGTCAATGCATCAAAAGTTAATCTTACTGGAAATAAGTTAGATGCAAAAGTTTATTATAACCACAGTGGTTATCCAGGAGGATTAAGAGAAAGAACTGCTCGTACTATGAAAGAAAATTATCCGGAAGAGATGATTGAAAGAGCAGTTAAAGGAATGCTTCCAAAAGGAAGATTAGGACGTCAAATGTATAAGAAATTATTTGTATATGCTGGTAATGAACATCCACATCAAGCTCAAAAACCAGTAGAATTAAAGGAAAGTAAATAGGAGGGTTTTAAATGGCAAAAGATAAGAAATTTATTGGAACAGGTAGAAGAAAATCTTCAGTTGCACAAGTAATTTTAAGACCTGGAAAAGGAAATATTACTGTTAATGGTGTTGATGTAAGAGAATTCTTTCCTTATGAAACAAACGTTATGGATTTAAAACAACCTCTTGTTGCAACAAGTACAGAAGAAACATTTGATGTTGAAGCTAAAGTAAATGGTGGAGGATTCAATGGTCAAGCTGGCGCTATTCGTTTAGGAATTGCTCGTGCTTTACTTGAATACGATAAAGCTAATGAAGGTAGTGAAACAAGCTACCGTGCAATTTTAAAGAAAGCTGGATTCATTACTCGTGATGCAAGAGTAAAAGAAAGAAAGAAACCAGGATTAAAAGCTGCACGCCGTGCTCCACAATTCAGTAAACGTTAAAAACTCTTATTGGAGTTTTTTTCTTATAAAAAAGTATATATCGAATGGATATATACTTATTTTTTGTCTGTATGATAATAATCTTTTAAAAAATTATTTTTATATTCTTCAAAACAATTGTTATTAATCGCATCTCTAATTTCTTCTGTTAATCTTAATATGAATCGTAAATTGTGAATCGATGCTAGTTTATAATATTTTCTTTTTTCTTCTGGGTCATGTGATTTATACAAATGACATAATTCTTTTCTCGTAATTCCACTTTTACAAGTAGGACAATCACAATGATTATCTAATACTTCTAGACTATCTTTATATTTTGCTAGCCTAATATTACCATATTTTGTATAGATTCGTCCATGTCTAGCTTCTCTTGTTGGAGCTACACAATCAAATGTATCTGCCCCCATTTCGGCACCAATTAAAATATCATCTGGTCTAGATAATCCTAATAAGTGACGAGGTTTATTCTCTGGTAATTCTTCACAACACCATCTCAATATTTCGCCTAGGTCCTCTTTTAAGAAGGCTCCACCTAGTCCATATCCATCAAAATCCATTTTGGATAAATGTTTGGCTGTAGAACGTCTTAAATCTTCCCATCTACCACCTTGTAAAACACCATATAGTGCTTGATGGTATCCTAAATCGTTACAATGCTTTTTATGTTCTTCTAAGCTTCTTTTAGCCCATCGTTCTGTTCTTTTTAAAGCTTCTACATTATATTCATAGCTATCAGCAAGAGACGTTAATTCATCAAATGCCATGTGAATATCTGCTCCAATATTACATTGAATTTTCATAGATTCTTCTGGTCCAATAAAATCATCTTTTTGTAAAATTGGATCATAGAAGTAAACACCATCTTCTGTAACACGTGCTAATCTATCTTTTGGATCAGTGTTAATAACTTCTTGTTCACGATCCATACTAACTACTTTACCAAGTCCTGATCCTAAAGACATAACTTGAAATCCTCCAGAATCTGTTATAGTGGGACCATTCCATCCAGACCAAGTTGCTAGACCACCATGTTCTTTAATATTTTCGCATTCATTACGAAGATGATAGCCATTACTTAGCATTGCTTGTGCTTGTATTTCTTTTAGTTCATTCATTGACACAAAACGTACTTCTCCTCTTGTTCCAACGGCAATAAATGCTGGTGTCTCAATATCACCATGTGGGGTATGAATAATCCCCGTACGGCCTAGTTTCCCTGGTATTTTGTTTTTTACTTCAAAATAAAATTGGTTGTTATTTTTATAATCTGCCATATGCCCTCCCATAAATACTGGTACATTATAACATATTATAAATATTTTGTCGAAATTTCTTTTAAACTAAACCTATACTTATTTTTAAATTATGTTATAATAAAAGTGTAAAGGAGGGGTGGTATGCTTTATAAATATTCAGATTTGAAAAAAAAGGGTTATGCTCATAAAGATATTGAACGATTAGTTGATCAGCGAATTATGTTTAAAATTGAAAAAGGAGTTTATTCAAATCGCCGTAATGTAACAGAGTTATCTACTTTTCTAGTAAAACATCCTAATGTTATTTTTACATTGGAAAGTGCTTTTTTCTATCATGGAATGACCAGTAAAAGACCTGATAAATATGTTGTTGTGACAAAAAAACCGGCATGGCGCATTGTCGATCCACAGATTAAACAATATTTTATGGATGCAGCTATTTATGATATTGGTGTGACTAAAATTCAAGTCAATAATACATGGATTCCTATTTATGATAAAGAAAGAATGTTAATTGAATTAGTTCGATATCGTAAAAAGTTAGATCCAGAGTATTATCAAGAAATAAAAAACTATTACCATCGTCATCCTGAAATAATAGATATGAGAAAGTTAAAGGGGTATTTAAATCAATTTGTGAGTAAAAAGAAAATAACGGAGGTTATTTTGACGGAGGTTTTATGAGACAAGAATTTTTGGAAGAATTAAATGGTTTAAATGTTTCTTTATCACAAAATCGTAAAGAAGATTTATATCAATATTGGTTACAATTGCAAAAACAATTTGTAATGAACGCTACATGTCAGTATCAAGAGGAATTTTGTTATGTTTTAAAAGAGTATTTTTTTAAAGCAATCGAATATTATCCAACTGCTGATTTTAATACTTATTTTGAATCTGTTTATGGTTTTCTTAGTGGGGATAATTTATGGTATGTTTACGAAACACAGTTGGTTTCTAGTTCTTATTATGATGCATATAATTGGATGTATCAAAATCGTAATTTGGTCATATCACCTACATTAAATACAGAAACTGTTCTCGATACATATCTTTCTAGAGTACAAGAATTATATGTTGAATTTATGGTGGAAGAAATGGTAGGAGCGTATCCAGAATATTATCAAAAAGAGGATGAAATTTTTGCTGATTTTATGTTTTTAATACGTTATTATCCACAACTACCAAACGAGATTTTCTACGATAACATGGATTATGAAATGCATGAAAAAAAGTTATATAATCGTGAAAAACTATCTTATTTATTTGGAATGTTTCACCATGATGTGACTTGTATGAGCTCTGCTTATTGGGCAGTCGTTACACCAAAACGCTTACAACATGAGAAGATGCAGTATTATCAATGGTTAAAATATAATAGCAGCAATGATGTTTTAATCAATCAATTTGTAGAACAGGGAATAGAAGAACAAGCATATCGTTTAACTAAGAAGAAGCAAAAAATAAAACATATAGTAAAGGAGTAAAATATGACAGAAAATGAGACAATTTTAGTAGAATTAAAAGAATATTTAATTCACGATGAAGATAAAGGAAGTGCCCTATTAAAAGAAAAAGCACTTTCTGATATGATTGATAAATCTTATGAATTAATTGAAGATATTACAAAACAAGAAAGATTAGAATTTATCTGTGCGAGTTATTTTTTATTTATGATGCATGATATGAAACAATTAAAAGAAAAATTATTGCATCATGATTTAAAAGAAGTGCAAAAAGAAATGTTAGAAGAATATTCTTTATTGACAGAAATTCCAGATACTTTAAAAGGAGAACTGGCAGTTTCTACTATCAAAGAAAATTTAGAGGTATTACAGAAAGAATTTCAGAAAGCGTAGGGATTATATGAGAGTAAGTAATGAATGGAAAGATTATGTTTGTATTGATGCCGGAAATGGAGAAAAATTAGAAAGATGGGGAGATATCGTTCTGAGAAGACCTGATCCTCAGGCAATATGGAAGACAGAAAAAGATGAAAAATGGAATCGAGTTGATGGAAGATATTACCGTAGTCATAAAGGTGGAGGAGAATGGAAGTTTTATCGTAAATTACCCGACTATTGGGTGATTCATTATAAAGATTTATCATTTAAAGTAACCCCTACTAATTTTAAACATACTGGTTTATTTCCGGAACAAGCAACCAACTGGGATTATATGATTCAAAAGATTCAACGTGCTAATCGTCCTATTAAAGTATTAAATTTATTTGCCTATACAGGAGGAGCAACCATTGCTTGTTCTTATGCCGGTGCTGAAGAAGTCGTACACGTAGATGCAGCTAAAGGTATGGTACAATGGGCAAAAGAAAATGCCAAATTATCAGGGTTAGAAAATCATCATATTCGCTATATTGTAGATGATTGTTTAAAATTTGTGGAAAGAGAAGCACGAAGGGGACGTAAATATGACGTTATTATTATGGATCCTCCAAGTTATGGAAGAGGACCAAACGGAGAAGTATGGAAGTTTGAGGATAATATTTATGTTTTAATTGAAGCATGTATGAAGATATTATCTGATAAACCTTTGTTTGTGCTTATCAATTCTTATACAACTGGTATTAGTAGTACTGTATTAGAAAATATTTTGAAAACAACTATTTTAAAGAAATATCCTGAAGGTATCATTGATACAGGAGAAGTAGGTTTACCAATAGAAACAAATCATTTGGTATTACCTTGTGGTATATATGGACGTTATGAATCAAAAGATTAATGTTATTTATGAAGATAATCATTTATTAGTTGTTGAAAAGCCAATTAATATACCAGTCCAAGCTGATGAGAGTCATGATTTAGATTTATTAACGATGTTAAAAGCTGATTTAAAAAAGAGATATCAGAAGCCAGGAAATGTATATTTAGGGCTTGTACATCGTTTAGATAGACCAGTTGGAGGAGTAATGGTATTTGCAAAAACTTCTAAAGCAGCCAGCCGTCTTAGTGAACAAGTAAGAACACATCAGTTTAAAAAAGAATATTATGCAGTTGTTTTAGGAAATATAGAAAAACAAGGACACTTAGAAGATTATTTATTAAAGAATGAGAAAAGAAACATTGTAACTGTTCATCCACAGGGAAAACAGGCTATATTAGATTTTATATGTTTACAATATAAAAAAGATATGAGTCTTGTAAAAATCCAATTAAAAACAGGTCGCTCTCATCAAATTCGTGTTCAATTTTCTCATCATGGTTATCCTTTATTTGGTGATCAAAAATATTCTAAACAAGCTAAGCCAGGACAACAGATAGCTCTATTCTCACATGCTATTACATTTCAACATCCAACGACAAAAGAAATGATGTATTTTTCATTACCACTTCCGAAACGTTATCCTTGGAGTGAATTTTCAATTTAAAATTCACTTTTTCTTTTAAAAAATAAAATCGCAACTAAAAAGTAACAAAAAACAACTGAAAATTGGTAGTATGCAACCAGAGTTACATTATAAAATGATCACGAGGTGATAAAATGAGTTTTAGTGAAAAACTACAAGCTTTGAGAAAAGCAAATAAGATGTCACAAGAAAAACTTGCTGACTTATTAGATGTGACAAGACAGTCTGTATCGAAATGGGAGTCTGGTCAAACATATCCTGAAATGGATAAATTACTTGCTATGTGTAAGATATTTAAATGCAGCCTAGATGATTTAACAAACGATGAGATTACAGATATTAAAATAGGAGAAAAGAAAAAGAATAGTATCAATAACTTAATTGATAGCATGTTAGATCTTGTGAACAAGACTTATCATATGTTTCATACAATGGGATTAAAAAAGAGCATAAAATGTCTTTTTGTGATGTTTGTTGTTGCTATCATACTACAGATAGGATATATTCCATTTGACTTTTTAAGTAATCGTTTAACTAATTTAATTCTTACTTTAGGAAGCAATCAATTTATCTATTTTGTAATAGGCTTAATTGAATTATTATTAAATGGTAGTTTCTTTATCTTATATATCATATTATTAGTTTATTTATTTAAAATGATGTATTTAGATCGCTATGATTTTCAATCTGTATCAACTAGTACAGAAAAAAATAGTAAGGATGTAGAACTGATACCAGAGCAAAAGGTCATGAAAGAAATAAGACCGGAAAAAAGCTATGCCTTTTTTGAAGCTCTTGGTAAAATTGCTATTTTCTTTATAAAAATCATGGTTTTCTTTATTTTAATATGTCCATTTGCCCTTTCTCTATTTCTATTCTCGGCAGCATTTATTGTCATGTTTATTTTATTATTCCAAGGAGTATTTCACTTTGGAATATTATTGGGAATTATTTTTGCTATAATTCTTCACATACTCATTCTAGAATTATTATTTAACTTTCTATTTAATCGTAAAACACCAATCAAAAGAACAGTTATTTTGACAATCGTATCTTTAATTGGCCTAGGAATTTCTTTTGGAATCACTATGTTAGAATTTGTAAATACTACATATACTGATAAAGCACCAATTACTGAAAAAGCAAAAACAATTGAAAAGAAAATTGCAATGTCTGATTCTTTGGTAATTGATTCTCTAGATTTTTATGATATGAAGGTAGATAATACGCTTGGTGATGAAGTTAAAATTGTGGTTAAATACTTCCCAGAATATTTAAGTGTAGATATCGTATCTCATGATAATGGATTTGTTTTTGTTCGCGAAGAAAATCCAGAAAATGTATTTGTTTCAAAAGCAGTATCTCTATTCATAGATGGTTTAAAAGAAAAACATTTATATAATTATTCAGAGTTATATCAATATCATGTAACAGTGTATGCTAGTGAAGAAAATATAAATCGTTTATTAGATCATTATCATAATTCAATCAAACGTGAAATGGAAGTAGAAGAACAGTCAGAGATTGAATCTTTACAGGAACAATTAGATCAAGTTACAGAAGAAAATACAAAATTAGAAGAACAAAATAGTGAATTAGAATCTAAAGTAACAGAATACCAAGATAAGTTGAATAGTTATAAACAAAATTTAGAATCATTATTACAGGAATAGTCACTTTTTAGTGACTATTTTCATTTCTTGCTTCTCTTTTATACATTTGATATAATGAACATGGATTAATCGTAGGTGATGCTATGAAATTTAGTATAATAATTCCTGTATATAACGTGGAAAAATATTTAAGACAGTGTTTAAATAGTTTACAAAAACAAGTATATGAAAATTTTGAAGTGATTGTTGTCAATGATGGTAGTCCTGATCAAAGTCAAGAAATTATTGATGAGTTTGTAAAAAAAGATTCTCGTTTTTTTGGATATCAAAAAGAAAATGGAGGACTATCAGATGCGAGAAATTATGGTGTAAGTAAAGCAACGGGTGATTATCTATTATTTGTTGATGGTGACGATTATGTTTCTCCTGATTATTTAAAATCAATTGAAGAAACAATTATGATTGATAGCAAACCAGATATGATTCACTTTGGTTTTATATTACAAGAAGAAAAAGATACGATGATGAAAGCGCCTAATTTTTCAAAGCAAACAGGTATGCAAGCCTTTTATACATTATCTTCCGATTCTTATTTTGTTACTGCTTGGTCTTATGCTTATCGTCGTGAATTCTGGTTAGAACATCAATTTCAATATCAAAAAGGCAAATATCATGAAGATTATGGATTGACGCCATATGTTGTATTATGTGCAAAAACAGTATCATCGATTCCCGATTGTCTATATTATTATATTGTTCGTAGTAATAGTATTATGACTTCGAATGATGATGTAAAATTGCTTAAAAAAGCAAATGATACATTAGAACAGTATGATGTCTTAAAAAGACAAATTACAGAATTAAAAACATTGAGTATGGAAGAAAAACAATATGTTATGAGTTATTTAACAAATACTTTATTCATTAAGGGAAAATCTCTTTCTAATCAACCTTTAAAAGAGTTTGCCGATGAATTGAAAAAAAGAGAAGTATGGAAGTATTTAAGAAACGATAATCTCATACGTAAAATAAAAAGATATCTTGTAAAACATCACTTATGTTTTTATATGAAACGAGTTGCAAAATAGATAGGATGATTATATGAAAGTAAGTATTATTGTTCCTGTATATAATGTGGAAAAGTATTTAGAACGTTGTTTAGAGAGTTTAGTTAATCAAACATTACATGATATTGAGATCCTTGTTGTGAATGATGGAACAAAAGATAATAGTCAGAAAATCATTGATAAGTATGCGAAAATGGATTCAAGAGTTATTCCTTTTAAAAAGAAAAACGGAGGATTATCAGATGCGAGAAACTATGCTTTGCCACATGTAAAAGGAGAATATATTGCTTTTGTAGATAGCGATGACTATGTGGAGACAACTATGTATGAGAAAATGTATCAAGAAGCCATTCGTGGAAAGTACGATATGGTAGAATGTGATTATATATGGGAATATCCTGATCGTAAAGTAATTGATCATTCTAATGTCGAAGACAATTATTTTACCGATATTCGTGTACCAGCATGGAATAAGCTATATAAAACTGAGCTTGTAAAAGAAAAAAAGTTACAGTTTCCTGTAGGACTTCATTATGAAGATATTGCTTTTTGTTACGAAATATTACCATGGACAGAAAATATTGGTTATGTTAGAGAACCACTTTATCACTATATTCAAAGAGATGATTCAATTGCTAATACCCAAGATGTACGAGTAAGAGAACTATATGATATTTTAAATATCGTACTAGAATATTATCAACAACATAAATTACTTCCTAAATATCATGACGAAATAGAATATGTATTTGTTCGTTATATATTTGGAAGAAGTTTTTATCGTATTTCTAGTTTAGAAGATAAAGAGTTACGAAATCAATATTTAAAAGAAGGCTATGATTTATTAAACGAGAAATTTCCTCATTGGAAGAAAAATAAATTTTTAAAGACAAAAAAAGGCATTCGTAATTGCTATTATAGACATATGAATCGTACTTTTTATTATCTATCAGCGAAGTTATTTCACACATTTGGAAAACTCATTCTTCGCATTCCTAAGAGTTGGAGGTAAGTTATGAAAAAGATAAAAGAAAATTGGAAAATAGAGTATTTATTTTATCTTTTTTTAATCATATCTCCTTTTTTAGACTCTTTTAGTTTCCTACTTCACAATTGGTTTCCAGATATAGCAGTATCACCTACAGTATTATTAAGATTAGTAATTCCAACCATTCTATTTGTCTATTTATTTCTTCATGAAAAACAAAACCGTATTAAAATGATTGTGCTAGGCCTCATTTATTTCTTATATGCTCTGGGTCATGCTATTTGTTATTATGTTTATCATACAAATAGTGCATATGGTTCCATTTTTCATGAAATACAGTATTTATTAAATTATACTTATATGATGGTTATCTTTTACCTTTTGTATCGCTTTCGTCAAGAAAAAAAATTAAATGATATTCCACGATATGTTTCTTATTTCTTATGGGGATATATTGCTCTTATATATGTATCTGTATTAAGTGGAACATCATCACACACTTATATTGATGGAATTGGCTATAAAGGTTGGAATTCATCAGGAAACGCAGTTGGCTCTATCTTATTATTATGTTTAGTCATTGTATTACCTCTATTTATGAAAGAAAAAAAGAAGCATCAAATTTTTCTTACTTTATTAGTAGGTATTTATTTAATGTGTTTATTGGGTACAAGAGTAGGACTATTAGGTTTTCCACTTGTGATTGTTGCTTTTATTTTATGCATGCTTCTATTTTCTAAAAAGCGACAGAAAATTTCAAAGAAAGTGATAGTAATCGCCATGGTTTGTATTGCTGTTATTGGGATTGGCGTATTTATTTTTGGCTCTAATACATTAGAACGCCAAAAACACTTAGAAGAAGAAAGTAACCAAGTGGTAGATACAACAACCAAAGAAGAATCTCATATTACTGGTGATGCTTTAGATTATGTTCATCAAATTGAGGACGGATTAATGGATGAACATTTTATGGATCATGCTCAACAGCAGGCATTACTAGATATGTATCATACTGCTAATCAATGGAATTTAAGCAATTCCAATCGTAGAGTTCAACAACTTTTATATCATACATATTTAGTAAAAGAGCAACATAATCCATTACGTATATTATTTGGTAATGGCTATTTAGCAAATTACAGTGAAATGACATTAGAAATGGAAGTTCCTGCTATGTTATATAACTTTGGAATATTAGGCTTTATTTTGTACATGGGTGTTTATATGGCCATATTTATTTTATCTTGTATTGACTTTTTCCGTTATTTTAAAAAAGTGACTCCTACTTATGCTTTTTACTTGTTTGGAACACTCTTAACATTTGGATTATCCATGATGGCAGGTTATACATTCTTCCATGTTTCATGCATGGTTATCATTGCTATTTTATTTCTATTATTAAATGAAAAAAGAAAAGAGTTGGTTGCATGAAAAAAATAGTATTCGGAATTACGAGTTTAAGACCAGGTGGCGCTGAACGAGTTTTAATTGATATCGTAAATCATTTTAAAAATGATTATGATATTACTATTTTTTCAATCTATGGCGATGGAGAATTTGAAAAACAATTAGATGAGAAAATTCATTTTCAATCTCTTTATCCACATACATATGATAGTTATCCAAAATGGAAAAAGATATGGTTTTCTCTTCAGTTTGTACTTCCATTTTTTCGCCATCACATTTATAAAAAATATATAAAAAATAAATACGACTTAGAAATTGCCTTCTTGGAAGGACCAATGACTTGGCTTATGAGTTGTAAATCTCAAACGATCAAATATGCATGGATTCATAATGATTTAATTTGTGTTTATAACCATCATTATTTGAAAAGGAAATTAAGTGAACATGCTTATCAACAATATCAAAAATTAATTTTTGTATCACAAGATAATTTACAAAAATTTGAACAAATCTTTCCTCATAATCAAATTCCAAAACAAGTCATTTACAATTATATCGATGAACACGTTGTTACAGAAAAAGCCAACGCCTTTACTGTTTCCGAAATAAAACATGATTTACCAAATTTTTTACAAGTATCTCGTTTGACAGAACAAAAAGCAGTATTAAGATTATTAGAAGTCCATCGTCAACTTATTCAAAACAACATATTGCACCGTATTTATATCATTGGTGATGGACCATTACACTCAGAGCTACAACAAAAAATAAAAGACTATGGATTAGAAGATACCTTTGTTTTATTAGGACAAAAAGAAAACCCTTATCCTTATATGAAATATGCTGATACTTTTTTACTAGCTTCTTATTACGAGGGTTATCCTATGGTGCTATTAGAAGCTAAAGTATTAAATAAAGATATATTAATTACAGATAGTGCAGCGAAAGAAGTATTAGTAAATTATGATAAAGGAATGGTTGTAGAAAATACAGAAAATGGTATTATGGAAGGAATCGAGAAGATGATAGAAAAAAAAGATGGAGCGGAAGTTACACAGTCATTTTCCAATTCCTCTATTTTAGAAGAGTTAAAAGAATTGTTAGGTGAGTAATATGAAAATATCAATCGTTACTTCTACTTATAATAGAAGAGATTTATTACCTCGTTTAAAGAATAGTATTTTTGAAAATGCCAAAGATTATTCTGATATTGAATGGTTGATTATGGATGATGGGTCTCCTATTTCTGTAAGAGATATGGTGGAAACATGGCAGAAAGAAGCAAATTTTCCAATTTATTTTTATACACAGAAAAATCAAGGAAAAATGGCTGCTTTGAACCATTTAATTCCCAATATTTCAGGTGATATTGTCATTGAAATGGATGACGATGATTATTTTATGCCTCATATCTTTCACATGATAGTAGAAGATTATGAGAAAATTAAAGACAATGATCAAATATATGGTGTTATTTATGAAAAAGAATTAACAGAGCATAATCAAAAAATTCCTGATAGATTAAATGGTAAGGTCAGAAAACTATATGATTTACATTATCGAGAAAATGCTGACTTTGATATGGTATTAACCTTTAAAGCTGATTACCGTAAGCAATTTGAATATCGTTTAGAACATGGTGAAAGATTTAGTACAGAAGCGCGTATGTACTATCAAATGGATGAGAAAAAAGATGGTTTGTTAATTCATACTACACCGATTATGATTTGCGAGTACCAGGATACAGGCTATACAAAAGGATTACAAAAAATATTTAAGAATAATCCTTATGGATATTTTGAATTTTTTAAAGAAGCACTAAATTATAATATGAGAGGTGTACGTTTTAATAGGAGATTATACCTTATTAAGCATTATATCTTATTTACTTATTTAACAAAACGTACTTTTCGAGAAGCTTCAAAATATATTTCTGGTTTCAATCAATTTTTATTTACTTGTCTTTATATTCCTGGTAAAATTGCTTCTAAGAAAAGATTTGGTGATGGTAAATGAAAAAGAAGATATTTTTTACTGCTTATTCTCTTTCTTTAGGTGGAATTGAAAAAGCATTAGTGAATTTATTACATGTATTAGATCAAGATAAATATGAGATTACATTAGTTTTAGAAAAAAAGGAAGGTATCTTTCTAGAACAATTACCAAAACATATTCATGTGATTGAATATCCATTGAATCATTCTAAAAATGTCCTGGTAAGAAAGATAAAAAATCGTCTTCATTTAATAAAATGGAAAATGGAACATAAGAACAAATATGATTTTGCGATTTCATTTGCTACATATTCTATTCCTGGAGCACATCTCGCTTTAAATGCATCAAAGGAAAATGCATTGTGGATTCATAATAATTATTATCAGCTTTATAACGGCAATGTCCGTGAGATGAAAAAGTTTTTTCGTCGTGTAAAAATGAAAAAATTCCGTCATCATGTATATGTTTCTTATGATAATATGAATACTATGTTGGAATATTTTCCACAGTATAAAAATCGTTCTATTGTATGTAATAATATGATAGATTATCAAACCATGAGAAAAGAAGCTAATGAAGTGATCGATGTTGAAAAGAAAGGGATAACCTTTGTCAATGTTGGAAGACATGAAGAACATCAAAAACGTTTATCCCGTATTATTGATGCGACAGATCGTCTAAAAAGAGAGGGATATCAATTCCAAGTATGGTTAGTTGGTGATGGAGTAAATCATAAAAAATATATGGAACAAGTTAAAATATTAGGGTTAGACGATACTATTATATTTTTTGGTAAACAAAAGAACCCTTATCCATACTATAAAAAAGCAGATGCGGTATTATTATCTTCTAAATATGAAGGTTATCCTGTTGTCTTTGTAGAAGCAATGACCTTAAATAAACCAATTGTTACAACGGCTGTGTCTGATTATCGAGAGATAGAGAATCGATATGGAATTGTTGTAGAAAACAATGCAAGTGCTATTTACGATGGCATGAAACAGTTCTTAAATCATGGTTTTGTAATTTCTGAACCTTTTGATCCACAAAAATTTAATGAAAAGATGTTAGGTATTTTTGAAAACTTAATTGATGGAAAAAAATAAATCATTGATTTTTCAGTGATTTATTTGGCTTCTATCAGGCATTATGTTATAATAAAAAGAGAAATGGAGTGTTAACATGCTAAAGAAAAAAGACAAGAACAATGACATCGCCATTGAAGTGAATGATGTAGATAAATCATTTAAAGTTTATTACGATAAAGCAAATACCTTAAAAGAGAGAATTCTTTTTTGGAATCGTAATCGCCATGAGGTACGTGAAGTATTGAGTGATATTACTTTGACAATTCATAAAGGAGAAACTGTTGCTTTAGTGGGTATTAATGGAAGTGGAAAAAGTACTTTATTAAAACTAATGACACAGATCATTTATCCAAATAAGGGAACAATTAAAACGTATGGGAAATTAGTATCATTACTTGAATTAGGAGCTGGATTTCATCCGGATTTTTCAGGGCGTGAAAATATTTATTTTAATGCTTCTATTTTTGGACTGTCAAAGAAGGAAATCGATGCAAGGTTAGATGATATTATTGCTTTTTCAGAATTAGGAGAATATATTGATAACCCTGTACGTACTTATTCTTCAGGAATGTATATGAGACTTGCATTTTCTATTGCGATTAATGTAGATGCAGAAATTCTTTTAATTGATGAGATCTTGGCGGTTGGAGATCAACACTTCCAAGAACGTTGTTATGAGAAAATGATGGAACTTAAAAAAGAAGGAAAAACAATGGTGTTCGTAACACATAGTATGAGTGCTGTTAAAAAGTTCTGTGATCGTGCTGTATGGTTATCTAATGGACGTATTCGTATGGATGGAAATACCGAAGATGTCGTAAATGAATATTTAAAAGAATGTAGTTAGGAAGTGTATTTATGGCAAATATCGATTATCGTTTAGAGCCTGGTCGTACATTAAGACCACAGAGAAAATTTGAAAAACACGATCCAGTGATTAGTATTGTCACTCCATCTTGGAATCCAAGTGATAAGATTTTTCAGTTAGCAAATTGTATTTTAAACCAAACATATCCTTATTTTGAATGGTTGATTGTAGATGATGAATCTACCAATGCTGATAGTTTAGAATACTTTAAAAAATTAGAAAAGATGGATTCTCGTATTCATGTTTTGCATAAAAAGAACGCAGGTCCTGCTAAAGCTCGTGATTATGGAGTAGAGCATTCTAATAAAAAAACAAAGTATATTGTATTAATTGACGATGATGATTTAATGGATCCCACTTTTTTAGAAACTTCATATTTTTCTATGAATACGCATCCAGAGGCTAGTTGGTGTTATTCTGATAATATTAATTTTGGAGAAGAAGAAAATACATGGAATAAGAATTTTTCTAGTGATCGTATGAAATATGAAAATATTTTAGTTTCTCATGCTTTAATCAAAAAAGAAGATTATCTATCTGTAGGTGGATATGAATTAGAAGGTAAAGCTTTGTATGAGGATTGGATTTTCTGGTTAAAACTAATTGCTCAAAATAAATTCCCAATCCATATGAGTTATTACGGATTTTGGTATCGTAGAATGTATGGTGGACAATTAAATAGTGCTAGAAAAAATCATAAAAATAATTTATCTATGGTAAAAAAATATGCTGATAAAGTAAAAAAGCGTGTTAAAGCGATTGAATATCCAAAAGATGATTATAATTGGGATATGATTCGTGAAGAGATTGATACAGTTGTAGTTCCAAAGTATCAGAAGGATGATAAAAAAAATATTTTAATTATTATCCCATGGATGGTTTTGGGTGGTGCTGATAAATTTAATTTAGATTTGATTCGTTTATCTGATCATGATAAATATCGTTTTACAGTATTGTCTATGCAACCAACAGAATATGCATGGCGCCAACAATATAGTGAGTTATGTGATGACGTCTTTGATTTATCTAGTTTTATTGATCGTAAAGATTGGTTGGCATTTATTAACTATATTATTGAATCAAGAAAAATTGATTTAGTATTAAATACAAATAGTCAGAGCGGATATGCGATGTTACCATATATTCGTGCAAAATATCCATCAATGCCTATTATGGACTATATACATATGGAAGAATGGTATAATCGTAATGGAGGATATTCAAGAGATTCTGCTGGTGTTGGTTCTGTAATTGATAAAACTTTATTTTGTAATCAAAATAGTGAACGTATTTTAATTGATTACTTTAAAAGAAATCCAGAATCAGTAGGAACTGTTTATATCGGAGTGGATGCAGATAAGTTTAATCCCGAAAAATATGATAAAAAAGCTTTACAAGAAAAGTATCATATTCCAATGAATCGCACTATTGTTTCTTTGATTGCTCGCATTGATTATCAAAAACGTCCTTTCTTATTGATGCAAATTATTAAGAAAACGGTTGAAAAGAAAAAAGATGTTTTATTCTTAATTGCTGGAGATGGACCATTACTTCCAGATATTAAAAGAATTGCTCGTGATCAAGGATTAGATTCTTATGTTCGTTTTTTAGGAAAGACAGATAAACCAGATGAATTATATGCAATTAGTGATATGACATTAAATTGTTCTATTAAAGAAGGTTTAGCACTTACTGCATATGAATCATTATCAATGGGAGTTCCAGTTGTATCTTGTGATGTTGGTGGTCAAAAAGAATTGATTAATGAAGACACTGGTGTGATTGTGCCATGTCTACAAAATGAAGAAGATATTTTTGATTTTAATTACCAAGAAGAAGATATTCAGAATTATGTAGATGGAATTTTAAAAATTTCAAATCATTTGGATCAATATAAAAAGGCATGTCGTAAACGTATTTTAGATGGATTTACAATTGATAATATGGCTGAAAATATGCAGAGAGAATTTGAGAAATTGTTGAGTAAGAAAAAGCCAGAAACATGTTGCCTTAGCAATCATTTAGATATTACAAAAGAGTTAATTACTATGTTCTTTCTTGCGGATAAGCCACAATATCAATGGTTAGTTACAAAATATAATCGAGATGTTTATGGTATGGATAAACCAATGGAAGAATTAAGTAAAAAAGAAAGGTTCTTATTAAAAGGACAAGCACTGGCAGCAAGATTACATGTTCCTGAAGAAGCAGAATTATGTTTCCGTTTCTTTTATGAAATTGCAAGACAGATTAAACACTTCTTTGAATCAATTATTATGGTTCCTGTGTTACTTGTTCGCTTATTCTTTAAATTTATCGCATTAGAATATCGTCGTATTAAAAGAATCTTAAAAAGAAAGTTGAGTGGAAGAAAATGAATGTATTTCAACGATTAAGTCAATATCGTGAATTTCTTAGAACGAGTATTCGAAAAGAAATTCGTGGTAAGTATAAAAAATCATTTTTAGGAATTTTATGGTCATTTTTAAATCCATTACTTATGTTAATGGTATATGCGATTATTTTCCCAATTATTTTGAAATCGCCAGAAAAAAATTATACAATGTTTTTGATGACTGCTTTAATTCCTTGGACATTTTTCACTACAGGAATTACTCAGGGAGCAGCTGTAGTGATTGCCAATGCTAATATTTTAAAAAAGGTGTATTTTCCAAGAGAAATTTTACCAATTTCAATTGTTACAAGTGGTCTTGTTAACTTCTTAATTTCTTGTATTATTATCTTCATCTTTTTGATTTTTACAGGGATTGGATTTAGTAAGTATTTAATCTTTTTCCCACTATATGTTTTAATTGAATATCTTTTGATTTTAGGATTTGTATTTATCCTTTCATCTGTTACAGTATATTTAAGAGATTTAGAACATATTATCGGTGTTGTTATTCAAGCATTATTTTACGCTACACCAATCGTATATTCTATGAGTATGATTCCAAAAGCATTTGATTGGGTGTTCAAGATTAATCCAATGGCTTATGTTATCCAAGGATTTAGAGATACTCTTTATTATCAAACAATGCCAGATTTACAAGGGTTGGCTATTATTGCTGTATTTAGCTTAGTATTATTATATGTAGGCTATAGAATTTTCTATCGTTTACAAAAGAATTTTGCAGAGGAGTTATAGTTTATGGATAAGTTGTATATTGTCGTACCTTGTTATAATGAAGAAGAAGTATTACCAGAAACTTCAAAACGATTAAAAGCAAAAATGAATCAGTTGATTAAGGCAAAAAAAATTTCACCTGATTCTCATGTTGTATTTGTTAATGATGGTTCAAAAGATAGGACATGGGAATTAATTTCTTCATACAGTGAAAAAGATCATTTATTTGGAGGAATTAATCTATCACGTAATCGTGGCCATCAAAATGCATTATTAGCTGGACTTATGACGGTAAAAGAAGATGCTGATATGGTTATTTCTATGGATGCAGATTTACAAGATGATATTGATGCAGTTGATAAATTTGTAGATGCTTATTATGATGGAAATGATATTGTTTATGGAGTTCGTTCTTCAAGAAAGAAAGATACATTCTTTAAAAGGACAACTGCTCTTGCTTTTTATAAACTGATGTCTCGTATGGGAGTTGAATCTGTTTATAATCATGCTGATTATCGTCTTATGAGTAAACGTGCTTTAAACGCATTGGAAAATTTTAAAGAAGTTAATTTATTCTTAAGAGGAATTATGCCCTTAATTGGTTTTCCAAGTACTATTGTAGAATATGAAAGAAATGAGAGATTTGCAGGAGAAAGTAAGTATCCATTAAAGAAAATGTTAAATTTCGCATTAGATGGAATTACTTCCTTTAGTGTAAAACCAATTCGTTTTATTACAGCTATTGGATTTTTGATTTCTGTTATTAGTGTGATTATGTTTATTTATACAATTGTAAGACATGTTTTAGGATTTACAGTTGCTGGATGGAGTTCTATCATTATTTCTCTATGGTTCTTAGGTGGTGTACAAATCCTATCAATTGGTGTCATTGGAGAATATATTGGAAAAATATATATGGAAACAAAAGGACGTCCAAGATTTATTATCGAAAATTATATCATTCATCATACTAAATCAAAAAAATAGAGCTATTTCTTAGCTCTTTTTTCATAGACGAAAGTAAGAAAGTATTGTATAATAAAGGTGGTGAAGAACATGAAAAAAGTATTATTTATTTCATCAACAGGGGGACATTTTAATGAGTTGATGCAACTAGAAAGTATGTTTTCCAAATATGATTATCATATCATTACGGAGAAAACGAAAGCGAGTAAAAGTTTAAAAGATAAATATGCTGGACGTATTAATTTTTTAATTTATGGAACAAAATCGCATCCTCTTATATATCCATTTAAATTATTGGCTAATTGTTTTAAAAGTGCATATTTTTATTTAAAAATACATCCAGATTATATTATTACAACTGGTACACATACAGCAGGCCCAATGTGTTGTATTGGAAAAATTATGGGGAGTCGTATCATATATATTGAATCTTTTGCAAATATTCATACAAAAACAGCAACCGGTAAATTACTTTATCCAATTTCTAATTTGTTTATTGTACAATGGAAAGATATGACAAAATTATATAAAGATGCGAAATATGGAGGTTGGATTTACTAATGGTTTTTGTAGTATTAGGAACAAATGATAAAGATTTTTCACGTTTGCTAAAAGCAATTGATCGTGAAATAGAAAAAGGTACCATCAAAGAAGAAGTGATTGTCCAAAGTGGAAAAACAAAATATAAGTCAAATCATATGAAATTGATTGATTTTCTTTCCATTGATGAATTTAATCAGTATATTGAAAAAGCAGATTACATCATTACTCATGGTGGAGTAGGAACAATTTTAGATAGTTTAAAGAAAAACAAAAAGATAATTGCTGTTCCCCGTTTAAAAAAATATAAAGAGCATGTCAATGATCATCAAATTCAAATTATTTCCGAGTTTGATCAGGATGGTTATTTATTAGGCGTTGAAGATTTAAATGAATTAGGAGCAGCTATTCAAAAAGTGAAGAAATTTAAACCTAAAAAATTTCAATCTAATCAAAAGAAATTTATCAAATTACTCGATGATTACATTAAAAAAGACAATCATACAAGTTGGTATAATCAGTATCGAGAGATGATTAATTATTTAGTGTTTGGTGGTTTAACTACAGTTGTTAATATTGTTTCATTTTTCATTATGGATTTAATGGGAATAAATACTTATGTGAATAATACGATTGCTTGGATTTTATCTGTTATTTTTGCGTATGTTACAAATAAAGTTTTTGTCTTTGAGAGTAAGACGACAAATCGTAAGGAGCTTATGAAAGAAATTAGTTCTTTCTTTGCTGCTCGTCTGTTTTCCTATGTAGTAGATATGGTTGGAATGTACTTATTTGTAAGTATAATGATGGCAAATAAGATGCTTGCAAAAGTGATTATGAATGTTGTTGTGATTGTTATTAACTATATCTTTAGTAAATTATTTATTTTTAATCAAGATAAAAATGCAAAGAAGGTCTGAGTTGCTCTTCTTTTTTTATTAAATTTATGATATGATGGAAGAAATAATAAGGGTGAGGCTCATGAAGATAATACTGTATTTGAATGATAAGAAAATTGATTTTTTATTACCACAACAAGTCTTTGGTAGTTTTGGATTTGATGAGAATGATCAAGAGGAAAGTAAACTCATTCACATTGAAGCCAAAGATGGAAGTTGGGTATTATGTAGTACTTCCGATGTTGAAATCATTGATCAAAATCAGTATGTCAAAGAAACAAAGTTAGAGCCAAACCAATTTTATGTTTTACGAAGAGATGAAAAAAATTATTTGATATATGCCCAAGAAGTTGTATTTCCGGGTTTTCAGTTATATACATATCAAAAAAACATACAAATTACGATTGGAAATCAACAAAATTGTAGTATTCAGTACTTGATTCCATATATGCAAGGGGTATTTGCTAAAATATATTATCGTGAAGATAAACTCGTTATAGAGCGTGTTGGTAAAGGAAATATTTACGTCAATCGGATTGCGTTAAAAGAAAATGCTTATTATATAAGAAATGGGGATTTTCTAGATATATATGGATTACAGATGATTTTTTTGAATGGAACTGTATTTGTTCGTCGTTTAGAGCAGAAAATCAATGTGAATTTAGAATTAAGTAAATTACAATATTATCAATTCCCAGAAGAAGAGACACCAGAAAATGTCGAGATAAAAAATTTGGAACTATATTCAAAAAATTCTTACTTTTCAAAACCACCACGTTTGCGTAGAATGATTCAGACTAAGGTGATTAAATTAAGTGCTCCCCCAAGAGATGAGAGTAAAGAAGAGATGCCAATTGCTTTAGTAGTAGGTCCAATGTTGACGATGGGGGTTATGTCGGGAACGATGCTTTTGAATACGTTGATGCGTATTTCGGCAAAAGAAGCAACTTGGTCTTCATCATGGCCACAGTTAGTTACGAGTGGCGCTATGTTGGTTTCTATGATTGTATGGCCAATGGTAACACAGGTCTATAATCGTAAAATGAAGAAGAAGAAACGTCTTGAGACAATTGAAAAATATACAAAATATTTAAACGAAAAAAGAGAAGAATTATTACAAGAAGTTAAGTTACAAACAGATATTTTATTTGAAAATTTGTTAACTGTAGATCAATGTTTAAATATTATCAAACATCAAGGAATTAACTTTTGGGATAAACGAATTGACCAAAGTGATTTCTTAGTAACACGATTAGGAATTGGTCAAGAACATTTGGATGTCAAAATAGAGTATCCTGATGAAGGCTTTACAGTTGATGAAGATGAACTACGTAAACAAGCCGATCAATTAGTAGCAGAGTTTCAATATATTTCTAATGTTCCGATTGGGTATTCTTTTTACCAAAATAAAACAACAGCTATTATGGGAACGAGTTATAAGGTAATGCATTTAATGCATAATATATTATTACAGTTGATGACATTTTACAGTTATGAAGATGTAAAGATTGTTTTGTTTACAAATCAAGAGCGTAAAGAACAATGGAATTATTTAAGATATTTAAAACATTGTTTTAATAATGAAGAAAGTATTCGCTTTTTTGCTGATGATTTAGAAAGTACTAAGAATGTAGCGGATTATTTACAGTTAGAAATCCATAATCGTATGCAGCAAAAAGAGAACCATAATTCTATGACTTTAAAACCATATTATTTTATTGTCATTGATGATTATGATCAAGTAAGATATCATGAATTGATTAAGTTAATTACAGAGACTGATGATAATTTAGGGTTTAGTCTGGTCATTTTAGAAAATAGATTAAGTAAATTACCAAGTAAATGTAATAACTTTATTTCTGTAGGGGAAAATAGTTCTGGTATTTTAAAGAATTCTTATGAAAATCAAGAACAAGTTACTTTTACAGATGAAATAAAATACAATATTAATATGATGGATGTCGTAAAACAGTTATCTAATATACCAATTGAGTTCGAAGATGGTGTTTCTTCTATTCCAGATTCGATTTCTTTTTTAGAAATGGAAAAAGTAGGAAAAGTAGAACAGTTAAATGTTTTAAATCGTTGGAATACAAATGATTCTACAACTAGTTTAAAAGCAGAAATTGGTGTCGATAGCCAAGAAAACTTAATGTATTTAGACTTACACGAAAAAGCTCATGGTCCACATGGTTTAATTGCTGGTATGACTGGTAGCGGTAAATCAGAGTTTATTATTACCTATATTCTTTCTATGGCAATTAATTACAGTCCAGATGATGTAGCATTTATCCTAATTGATTATAAGGGTGGTGGATTAGCGTTTGCATTTGAAAATAAAGCAACCAATGTAATCTTACCTCACTTAGCTGGAACGATTACTAACTTAGATAAAGCGGAATTAAACCGTACTCTTGTAAGTATTGATAGTGAAATTAAAAGAAGACAAGAAATTTTTAATCAAGCCAGAGAGCAATTAGGAGAAAGTACAATTGATATTTATAAATATCAAAGATTTTATAAAGAAGGAAAATTACAAGAGCCTGTCCCACATTTGTTTATTATTTGTGATGAATTTGCAGAATTGAAAGTACAACAACCAGAATTTATGGATAATTTGATTAGTGTTGCTCGTATTGGACGTAGTTTAGGAATTCATCTTATTCTAGCAACTCAAAAACCAAGTGGTGTAGTCAATGATCAGATTTGGTCGAATACGAAGTTCCGTGTTTGTTTGAAAGTACAAGACGAATCAGATAGTAAAGAAGTATTAAAAGTACCTGATGCGGCTTATTTAAGACAAACAGGACGTTTCTATTTAGAAGTAGGGTATAATGAATATTTCGCATTAGGACAATCTGCTTGGTGTGGAGATAAATATTATCCATCAGAACGTATTATCAAACATATTGATCGTAGTGTTGACTTTATCGATGAGAGCGGAAATGATATTAAAAATACACAGATTTCTAGTGGTAATAAAACAACAGCCATGGGTGATCAATTATCAGCAATTATGAATATGATTATTACGGTTGCTGATCAGGAAAAGAAATACGCTAGAAAATTATGGTTAGATAATGTTCCAGATTTTATTTTAGAAAGTGATTTACAAAACAAATATCAAGTAACATTTCAAAATACTCCTTCAGCAATTATAGGAGAATACGATGCTCCTGAAAAACAAGAACAAGGTATTGTTATGTATAACTATTTAGATGATGGTAATACCATTATTTATGGTACAGATGGAGTAGAACGAGAATTATTCTTAAATACATTGTTATATTCTACTATGAGAAATTATTCGTCATCTCAGATTCAGTTTTATATGATTGATTATGGTTCTGAATCATTGCGTAGTTATTTATCATGTCCACATGTTGGTGGGATGGTGTTCGCATCAGAAGATGAGAAATATCACAATTTATTAAAAATGATGCGTGAAGAATTACAAAATAGAAAACGTATTTTACGTGATTATGGAGGAGAATATCATAATTATATAGGATCAGGAAAAGATGATTTACCAGTACTGGTAATGATTCTGAATAATTTTGATTCTATTTATGAAAATAATCCTGACATTTATGAATTGTTACCAGAATTAGTACGCGATTCTGATCGTTATGGTATTATATTTATCTTTACTGTAAATGCTTTTAATTCTCTACCAAGTAAAATTTCACAAAATTGTAGGAATATTTATGCATTTCATGTTAAAGATAATGATGAATATACTTCTATCTTTAATCAGAGAGTAAAAGTTATGCCACGAGATATTTCTGGACGCGGATTATTATACAATGATGGTATTCATGAATTCCAAGTAGCTCATATTTTCCATGAAGAAGATAATATGAGTCAAAAACTTCTAGAATTTGTTGAGGAAGAAAAGAATAAGAATCAAGTTAGTGCAAAACGTATTCCAACACTTCCTGATGTGATTAAACTATCTGATATTCAAGAATATATATCTAATATTCACCGTGTTCCAATTGGAATTGTAAAAAGTGATTTACAAATCTGTTATATGGATTATTTAAATAGTCTTGGAAATATTGTTACTTCTACAAAACTAGAAAATACAACACATTTTATTTGTAGTTTATCTCTTGTATTAGAACAGATGAAGGGTGTTCATACGATGTTATGGGATGCATCTTCTAATCTAGGAAACTATCAAACATGTTTTCATCAATATTATAATCAACATTTTAATGAAATATTGGATGATATGATTACATCATTGGAAAAATCTACATCTATGGTACAAAAACCACAATTGGTTGTATTTATTTATGATTTTGACAGATGGGTTACAAAATTAAAAGATACAAGTCGTTTGCAAGTGTTTATTCAAAAGATGAAAGAATATGAGAATTTATCTTTGGTTATTGCTGACTCTTCATTAAAAATTAAAAAGTATGTATTTGAACCATGGTTTACAAGTATATTTAATGTTAATCAAGGAGTATGGATTGGTAGAGGTATCTCTGATCAAAGTTTATTACATTTATCCAATGTTACTCGTGAGATGACTAAAAATTATAAAAATGATATGGGATATTTTGTCGATGATGGTTTAGCAACACTTTGTAAATGGATTGACTTTTTTGTAACAGAAGATGCAGGTGATGAACATGAAGAATAAAGTTTTAGTCAGATTAATTGTGCCAGAATTAGATACGAGTTTTGATGTATTTGTACCAATCAATGAAGTGATATGGAGATTAAAGATTTTATTTATAAAATCTGTATCTGATTTAAGTAGTTTTTCTCTTCCAGAAAATGTAAACTATATCTTATTGAATAAAGATACGGGGAATATTTATCAGAATAATGAATTGGTATTGAATACAGATATTCGAAATGGAACAGAATTGTTTTTAGTTGCTTGCAATATAGGACTGTAAATAATTGTAAACTGTAATTGACAATTAAAAAAACTTATATTAATATGAAACTAGATAGGATACTATCTATGATATAAAGGAGGCATTATATATGGCATTAACTGGATTTAATCCTGATGTAGTAAATTCATCAATCAATTCTGTAAAAGCTGCATATGAAAATTTAATTCAAGCTTTAGGAAATGATATGCAGACTCGTTTTGTAAATGGTATGGCTGATAAATGGGCTTGTAATCAAGCACAAACATTCTTTAATAATTCTTTTAAACCTGCAATTGACGGTTTAATTACTAGTTCAAATGCGATTTTTGAAAGTGTTGTTGCTTCAATGAATAGTGCTGGACAAGCTTGGGCTGCACAAACAGATTCATCATATTCTCCACAATCATTTTCAGCAATTTCAAAAACAATTGATACGAGTGTAATTCGTGAAAATATCGGTGGAGTAAGAGGAATTGATTTATCATCAGCAACAACAGTTGCAAATCAATTAACTTCAATTGCTGATTCAGCAAAATCAGCACTAACAAGTGCTCAGCAAGCTGTACAAAATTGTGGATTTATTGGTGGAAATCAAGCTAGTAATTTAATTAATTCATTAGGAGTTATTAAAACAAAGATTGATAATGCTACTCAAGAAATTTCAAATCAATCAAGAACAGCAATCAACAATACAGTTGAAAGTTATTCTGATACAGAAGGAAAAGTATCACAAGCATTTTCTTCTGAAGGATAAAATGATATAAAGAATACCAGGTGATAATATGGAAATTCATATTGATAAATTAAAAACAACGGTATTACAATTAAATCATTGTATAGAAGAATATGAAGAAATTTATATGAATTTTTATCATGTAGTTTCTTCTTCTTCTTTTTTTTGGAATGATAACCATTCTAAAAAATTTTACGAAGCAATGTATATAGAAAAGAATCAAGTAAAGACAGTGATTGATGAATTGTATCGTTTAAAAGATATTTATGATTACATCATTACGGAATATGAGAAGATTGGTACTAGACTACAGATTCAATTAAGTGAAAAAAAGAATGTTATTCATTCTTTTGATGAATATTTAGAACAAATTCATGATTGTATTCAAATCTGTACTTCGGTATCTGTAGAAACAGATCCAGAAGTGGCAACTTTATTAACAAAAGAGAAAAGTGATTTTATCAAGTTACAACAACAAGTTCAAAAAACAAGAGATCAATTATCACAGTTATTTTATAAAATGGAAGAATTAGAAAGTCATGTAAATAAAAAGATAAACCAATTGCAAGTAAAAAAAATATCAGAGTTAGAAGGAGAATATTGATATGGAACAATTTATAGAAGAGGAAAAATTTGCTCAGGCAATTGAAAAATTAAAAATGTATCATAAAGAAGAGTCTTTGGTGTTTGATTCTATGTCAAAGTTATTTGCAAGTTTATCGCATGATTATTTGTCAGATAATACAGAACAGTTTCATATGATAGAAAATGATTTTTTAACGAAGTTTCGAACGATTAAAGTAAATCAACAATATGGTATATCATCAATGGAAAAAGCACTACTTGGTTATCAAGAAACAAAGATAAAAGTAGAAAAACAGTTAAAGGATTTGATGTGATATGAATTCAGAAGAAATGGTAAAAAAACAACAGTATCAGTTGTTATTAAAACAAATGAGGACACTTGAGAAAAAAATGGATGAATTAGATGGCCATTATCAAATGACTAGAAGTAATGTAGAAAAAAGTGTTATGATTGACCATCATATTGGTTGTGAAAAAGAGTTCGAAACGATTCAAAATATTCAGGAATCTTTGCACCATCGTTTGGTGTATGAAATGATTCCGATGATTTCAAAAAGAATATAAAGGAGGGATTAGATGGCAACTAAAATTAAAACTTCTTTACTGTCGAATGTAGATATTGATTTTGATACCAATCGTCCTACCTCTCATGTTTCAAACGTATATCCTACCCTTGGTAACGAGAAAGGTAAACAAGTTGAAGAAGTATCTATAGATGGCTTAGATGTTCCTCTTTTAAAGTCATCAAATGAAAAGGCCGTAGATAGTTTAAAAGAAGCTAATATAGATGGAATTACAGTTGATATGATTGAATCCTATCAAGGCGATGTCATTAAATTAAAGAATGGAACTACTATTACTTTTACCACTTCTGTATATGAACAATTTAGTAACTTCCAACAAACAGGTAAAATAAAAGATGCTTATGGAAATGAATTCACTTTTGATAAAACTGGTATTCATGCAGAGGGAAATGTCTCTGCAGAAGTATATCAAATTAGTAGTGAAATGAGTGATAATACTTATATAGAAAAATTATTAAATGATGCTTTTAAGAATGCAACAGTTCAACAAAGGGAACAGTTTATTCAAAAAATTAAAGATAATTTTTCATTATATGAAGGTACTTTAAAACAATTATTAGAAAATTATAAAGGAAAAGAAGAACAATTTGAAAGAGACTTTGGTTTTCCTATGTATATTTTTGGAGAAGATGGAAGTATCCATTTCAATTATGAAACATTGGCTGTTTATCTTTCAAAAAAATTATGGAGTGACCAATACGGGTATACTGATTTAAAAGAAGTGAATCGAGCACACATCCAATTACGTCCAGAAGCGGGAGGACAATTGTTCCGTATTATGGCCGATGGTTCAATTGGTATCAATAACACCAATTATCCAATTACTTCTGTATCTGAATGGGATGAACAGATTCCTAACTTCTCTGATTTAGGAGGATATGGAGAAGGAAATAATTTATTGATTGGACAATGTACTTGGTTTGCTTCTAGAAGATATTATCAAACGCATGGAGTTGTCCCAGTAAATAGTGGAAATGCTACTACATGGCTTGAAAGTGCAGATTCAAGTATTATAAGTAGTACTCCTAAAAAACACTCTGTTATTGTATTAGGTGGTACTGAATTTGGTCATGTAGCATTTGTAGAAGACGTAAAATATGATGCCAGTGGTAACGTTACAGCTATTACCATATCAGAAGCTAATGTAAATGGAGATCCATATAACGTTGAAAGTACAGTAGCTCATGCAGAACAATTGACACGTGTGAATACTTATAGTAGTTTAGAAGAATATGCGAATTTAGTACATATGCCTGTCAAAGGATTTATTTATTAGAAGAAAGTATATATTACTTTCTTTTGTTTTAAATCATTGCAAAATACATATAGTTTAATAGGTGATACTATGATAAAGTACAAATTATATGTATTTTTTTCATTTCTTATATTACTTTGTCTTATTTCTTATGGCCAAGCAAAAACGGTGAAAGAACCATTATATCAGAAAACTATTTTTTTAGACGCCGGACATGGTGGACCTGATAGTGGAGCTTTATATCGTAATATTTACGAAAAAGATATTAACTTAAGTATTGTAAAGAAATTAGAGCAGAAACTAAAAGAAAAAGGTGCCCAAGTTTTTTTAACGCGTGATGGAGATTATGATTTATCAGTGCCATATACAATTAATCGTAAGCGTAGTGATCTTTCGAGAAGAAGTAATATGATTAATCGTTCTAATTGTGATTTATATATTTCTATTCACTTAAATGCTGATACTTCTACGACATATCATGGAGCCCAAGTATTTTATGATAGCAAAGTAAAACAAAATAAGAAAATTGCTGAAATTATTCAAGCTGACTTAAAACAATATTTGT